>JAGXLH010000028.1 GCA_018334795.1 Thermoplasmatota archaeon | reverse complement strand
TAGTTAAGTCTTGTATTATATTCAACTCTTATTTGAAGATTGCTCTTCTACAATAATTTTCGATTAGAATATTCTTTTCAAAAATTTTGGTATGAACTGAGTGGTGTCTACTCTGGTCAACAGGAAGCTTTTTTGGTAAGACAATGAGTCAAGGTATTAGCATCTTTTCTGTCTGATGACTTTGATAATTTTATTTTTTCCTTCAATTATTGATGAGTTTGATCGAGTCCCCCGATTGTGATAAAGTTAGGTTTAAGTCTATTGAAATACAAAATGACGCTATATAAATGAAGGGCAGAGTAAAAATACCATAATATATGATATATTCATAAAAATCCTATTTTTAGATGGAATAAAAGAAATATATACTGATAGAGCCCTTATTTTTGTATTAAAAAACCTTTTTTTTATGGTAGTATCAAGCTTTGAGGAAAATATAAATGATTCTATGTTGTTTCATTTTTTTAAAAGGAGATCTCCTTTTCCTGCATAATAATTAAAACAAAATCCACATATACTTTCTGTGGTGCTAAGTAACAATGAAATTAGCACTCATGCCAGATGGTGTCTGTCTTCTTACTTGGAAAAAGTGGTGAAATTGAGGTTGAAGATATGGGAAGGAAAGATAGTAATATATATCAATTTAAAATTGTCTTAAATAGATCAAAACCTCCAATATGGAGACGAATACAAGTCCCAGAAACGTATTCATTCTATGATTTACATGTTGCGATACAAAGTTCATTTCAATGGGCTGATTATCACCTGCATGAGTTTGAGATATTTTCTCCAAGATTGGATAGAATTGTCAATATTGGAATGGCAGGTGAGGACTATGGTGAAGAAATTCTCTCTGAACAAACTGAAAAAATAAAGCATTATTTTTCGATGGAACATCAAAGATCCCATTATATCTATGATTTTGGTGATTATTGGGAGCATATCATCACTCTTGAAAAGATTCTCCCTCGCAAGAAAGAAGAAACCTATCCTCGTTGTGTTAAAGGGAAACGGGCATGTCCACCTGAAGATAGTGGTGGTATATGGGGGTATGAAGAATTCTTGGAGGCAATAAATGATTCAAATCATGAAAAACATGAAGCGATGAAGCAGTGGTATGGAGGGGAATTTGATTCCGCTTATTTCGATAAAGATGATATCATCTTTGCAGATCCAAAAAAACATTTACAGCTACGCATGCACATGTGTTAACCATGTGGTTTCTTCTTCCAAGAACCCGATGAACTCATTGAAATCCTTTTTCCGCTCAACTACCATTGATTTCAGTTGTTCATATTCCTTTTCAATAACTTATGATGTAATCCAAACCTTTCATAAAATATTTCTGTTAAAATGTTGATGAATCATAATTGATTATTGAAAACTTGTAATCATCCATTATTACTTTGAAATTTAACAACTTCAACACTTTCTTTTAAAAAATTAAAAATTTCTTTTTGTTGTTCACCTCTTGGCAATTCAAAAAAATGATTCTCATTGAAGTCATATACTCGAGCAGGAATATCATGACCTGGTAGGTTAATCATGTCTTTAAAAATCTCATTATCTTCCGTATGATGATTCCTATATCCAAAAAAGATTTTTTCAGGGTCCTCAAGATGAACTCCCACCCAGAAATCATCATCGTTTAAATAAAAACCAGCATGACTTTTTGTTATTTTAATATTGACGTTATGTAGGAGACCTTCTTCTTGTAATGATTCCAATGAGGTTTCAATCATATTCCATAGATTTAAAAATGATTTCAATCCATTTTTATATTGCCATGATACTTTTTTTATTGACATATTTACACTCGGTTGACTACGTAGAATTATATTAACTATTAACTACATATAAGAATAACGTTATTAACAATAGTTCGGAAAGCAGAAAATATCCCATAAAATTTTGAGACTCTATAAGTAGAGATCTAATTTCAACATTTTCAAATAAATCTCTTTTTATCCTTATTTCGGTCACTTTCCGAAGTACTGATTAGAAGGGAGGAAATTTGATATTATATTGAAATTACATTCATCACAGATGTCATCAGGATTGTCTATTAGATTTGTTCCACGGATTTTACAGATCATCTTTCATCATTTTCTTTCCTTTTTTTAGGTTGGTATTTCTTTATATTTTCATTTAATCGACGTAACTTCTGTCCAAGTGATTCCACGTGCCTTCATCCCCCTTATCTTTTACAGAAAATGAATACGAAAAACCTTAATGAATTAATCGTTTTTTTGAAAAATAATAGCCAATAGAATAAATTTAATTTTGATGTTTAGCCAACGATATTTTTTATACTATTAGGAATAAAACAAATAATTGGAGTACCATAGAGTATGATTTCTCTCTGAACTACCAAGCCCCCGTTCGTTTAGGAGGTATCACTTAAAAATGTATTGTGCAAATTGTAATAAAGAACTGACCGAGTATGAAGCACATGGTTTCTGGAATGTGAAATCCTGGTATAAACTTTGTATAAATTGTCTTTTAGAAAAAACGATTCCAGAAGAAAGACCTATCTTAAAAAAGAAGATAGAAAAAAGCTTGGAAAAATGGGAGATTAGACACCTAAAATATTAGTGATCACAAGATTATTTTAATGAATCGATTATCTTATGTTTTTCAATAATCGTGTTCATAAAATCGTTTCATTCGTTTATCGTAATTGACCCAGTTGTCATGCCATGCCTTACTATGGTGTTTCAATTTATCGAGTACATAACGACGTATCCATTTCGTTTTCAAATCTGTTTCTGATTGCTCTTCAACTTCATTAGCTATATCTCTTGCGATATCAACAGGTGCTCCTGCTTTCACCGCGCTCGTCACTATTTTTTCTTTAATGAATAGTTCATTGTAACCACTTTTCTTAGTTACTTTCTTTTCCATAGATTTTTCCCCGATACTAAAGAGATATTGTTGTAAATTCAGTACTACCGCAATATGGACAGACAAACATCCCATCTTTATTTTTTGGATGTTGAAATCCTTTATTACAATCCTGGCACACATATTCCGTTTTCATTTTCCTCCCTTCAATTTCAATAAAGAAGATATGATTTATATTATCCACATCTTCGGATATCGTTCAGATAACTGATCATTACTCAGAATCTGAATATCATTAAAGAACTTCTGTGCATCATCTTCATCATCAAACTCACTACTAACATAACCGACTGGTCCACCAAATACCCTGAACTCGTTCTCATTGTATTTTCCCTCCTGGTCAACAGGGGCTTGCTGAACAATATATGTACCACTGTCCTCTACTAATCGGATAGCAATACCAAACTTTTCAACTAATGCCTCATCTGCTATTTCTTCCATGATTTCAAATGATACAACAATCAGAGGTCTTATTAAGGTTTACCCGAATAGATATTCTCCCCGATATAAGAATCATATCGAAGGTCATGGAACAAAACTCATCCTCTTTTTTCATTTCTTACTTTATTGATGATTGCTCCCCCTCTATCGGTCAATGATATTGATTTTGACCGTCCCATCTTAACAGTGTGAACCAAACCATGTCGTTCAAGGAACCTCACCCGTTTACCAACAGTCGATTTAGAAATGCCTAATTCCTTGCCTAACTTCTTAAAAGTGACCATCAGATTCATTTTTTTCTGCTTATCTAAATATTCAAGGATGGCATACATCGAATCATTCAATGAGATATCAGGAACTTCTCGCGAGGGTAATCCTTCAAACTCTTGCATGATAAATTCCTGTTCCTTTTCGGATAATAACTTCGTGTTCAAATGCAACAACAGAATCGAATGTGTTCTTCTAACTTGACCGGCTATCCGATACAGGTTTTTCAAGACGGACTTAAAAGATTCGTAGATGAAAAGGTAATCAATCCGTGTAAAAAGAATAATCGTTTTTTTATAATGACGAATATGCTCTTGCACCACGTCTAATAATTCTTTTGAATTCTGAATGCAATGTTTATCCTCATACGTTTTATCTCCAAGACACACCGTTTTACTATAATGATTTTTTTGTTTAGGAGAAAATAGGTTGTTCAAATCACGAGTTATGATTAACCCATGATACCCTTCGTTAATCAAATCATTAAACGAAAAGGATAACGAGGCACTATCATCACCCGTATACACATAACAACTCCCTGGCAACAGGCGATCATGCAATATTTTCTCACCAGTCACATCACGTCCAATAAAAATCACCCCATCAATATCTCCATCACTATCCCTAATAATGGAACCAGAAACAGAAAGCAACTTCTCCATCCCAGATTTAGGAGAAAGAATAAGTTCATCAAATGTCTCCGTATATCCTTTTTTCACCTGATTCACATAACGAAGGAATTCTTTTTGATTAATAAAGGCATCAATAGAGTTGATTTTTCTATCTAATACCTTAGATTGTGATATCCCTGAGAGTGAAATCATTGCATTATTCCAAGTAGTGATTCTATTATTCATATCTAATGAAAATATGATCTCACTGGTACTTTCAATGATATTGTTCAGATGAGTTTTCATCTGATTTGCTTCTCGGAATAAACGTTTGTTTTGCACCTGTTCCGTGATATCCCTGGCGATAAGCAGGATATATTTCACTTTATTCTTCTCTTTTATCGGGAGCACATTGAAAATCATGGTGTGTCTTATTCCATCTTTATTAACCAGATATGTTTTGAAATCGAAGGTTGGTTTCCCACGAACTGCATCAGTATAAACTTTGAGACATCGTCTGAATTCATTCTTATTCAACACACCGGGGATTTTCAGGAAATGTGTCCCGTAGACTTCATTCCGTTGAAATCCTGAGAAATCCAACCCTGCATCGTTTATTGTAATCAGTTTTCCCAATTTATCAATAATTAACATGAGGTCGTATGACCCCTGATAGAATAATTGGCTGAGCATTTTGTATTGAGCAGGATTCGTTACAATCTTTTCTAATTCGTCTGATGGAAAAATATCATCAATATTTGTTATCATAGTTTATAAAATAATACTCTGGACCTTTAATTATTTTTTTAATCATGTGATAAGGTAAAAAGGAAGGTCGTTTGACCTTCCTCATCTTCCCCTTCCCTTCCCTCGGTAAAACTGTAACAATACAAATGGATTACTACATATTAAATAATTATGTAAATATAGGTATAAAATATAGGTTCTTTTTCTATTTACTGAATTTTTAGAAGGTTTTATACGGGTAATCATCAATAATATATATATTTAAAAGAATTCTTTTATATACATTTATCATTAGTTCAATTAGACGTATCATACTTATCCCTTTTTTAGTACTGATTTATCCTCATTACAAAACAATTAATAAATATGCAAACATAGTTTTGTAAAATATATTGAGAAAGGTGGAAAAATCCTTTTTTTAATTTTATTCACCACCTTTCTTCCCTCCCTCAATATTAATGATTTCCTGATTCCATTAGTTTCAGTGAGGAATTCCATCGATTTAAATGTTCCAGAGAGGTCATTTAAATAACAAACAACAGTATTACATGCTTGTGAAATCAATGGTAGAAATGGACAATTATTGGCACATCAACTGGGATGAATGTGAACCAATGAAACAGGCACAGATTACCCGTTATATGATGCGTGATTTTCATGGCAAATCATTGGTTGAGATACATGGGGAAGAGAATGGGAAGGAACTTCAGCAAAAACTGGGTATCACCAATTGGGATAAACATCATGATTATAAAATCTTGTTGCAGGTGATTGATGGAAAAGCAGAGTTCAGTATATCTGGTAAAAGTTATCATTTGAATGCAGGTGAGATGATTATAATGCCTGCAGATAAACCACATGCAGTTAAGGCAATTGATATGTTCAAGATGATGCTTGTTATGATAAAAGCATGATCTCTATATTCGAATTTTTTGCACAAATGTTATTAAATAAGCAGAAACTAATTTTGACAAATCATACTTTAAAAATAATGATAAGTGGACTGAGCGGGATTTGAACCCGCGGCCTCTACCTTGCGAAGGTAGCGATCTTCCGAGCTGATCTATCAGCCCATAATAATTTGGTTTAGAGATGAAAAAATAGGGACGGGGTATTTGATTGTTTCTACAAGAAAAAACTCTTTTTTTCGTTTTTTATTCGGTTGCAATTGGTTGATTGATTTTTGCTTGTTTCAACGCTTCAAGAACGGGTAGTTTTTCACCCATCATGAATTTTTCAAGACTGCCACCACCGGTACTAATATGTGAGATGTGGTCTTGTAAGTTGAGTTGTTTAACGGCTGCAACGGTATGCCCTCCACCAACAATGGAAAAAGCATCTGATTCTGACACATACGTAAAGATTTCTTTGGTTCCTTTCATAAAAATATCTTGTTCGAATACGCCACAAGGTCCAGATAAGAAAATGGTTTTTGCTTGCTTTAATATTTTTTTGTATCCTTCAATTGTTTCTGATCCAATATCAAACAATGCTTGATCTGTTGGTAAATCTTCAAGGCTTACTTCCTTTCGTTCACCGTTTTGTTCAATACCAAAATCTGTTGGCAGTACAATGGCATCATCATAGTTTTCCATAAGTGTTTTAATTTGTGAGAATAACGCTTCATTACCTTCTTCTAATAATGCTTTTTTATTGCCTGATCCAAGATTATATCCTTGAGCATGTAAAAATGCATTCGCTGGAAGCCCGGTTAACAAGATTTGATCAGCTGTATTATTCTGCAGTACTCGTTCGATAGTAATCATTATATCTGAATATTTTGCTCCTCCAAATAAGAACACGCAGGGTTTTTCTGGATTTTGCATTACTCTAGATAGCGTGGTTACTTCTTCTTCCATTAATCGTCCTGCACATGAGGGAAGAAGTGGGGTAAATCCAATTAGTGAACATTGTGACCGGTGAGCAGCAGCAAACGCATCATTGACAAAAACATCACCAAGCGGGGCAAGATGTTGAATAAAAGAGGTTTTTGCATGTTCACTAGCTGGTTTTTTCTCTGTTTCATATTCAAGTTTTCGGACGTTATCCAAAAACAACACTTCTCCAGGTTTAAGATCTTTAATCGCTTGTTGTGCTTGATTGCCATAAATATCTTCAACAAAGTTAACTTTTGAATTAAGTAATGTTTCAAAAACCGTAGCATGTTGCTTTAATGAAGTGAAATCCCAACTACCTTTTCGTCCTTGATGGGCTATGATTACTGTTTTTGCTTTTTTAGAAACCAGTTCCTTTATTGTTGGTAGAACTCTTTTCATTCGGGTGGTATCAAGGATTTCTAACGTTTTTTTATCAAGTGGCATATTAAAATCTACACGTAAAAAAACAGTTTTTTTGGTTACTGAAATATCATCAAGTGTATTAACTTCCATCATATTTCCTCAGCGCCTCCAACAGCCTAGGGTAATCAATGAAGCGTTATTTAAAAGTATATGTGAAAACAAAAAAGATGAAAAAAAGATGGTTACATGCTTTGCTGAGCAATATTAACCTGTTTTTGTTGTGCTTCTGTATTATACAAATATTGAATAAGATCGACTAATCGATTTGAATAACCCCATTCATTATCATACCATGAGAGCACTTTAACGAAACTTCCATGATCTCCTATCATTTTGGTACTTAATCCATCAATGATTGCGGAATGAGGATTACCAATAATATCAACGCTTACAATTGGTTCTTCGGTGTATTCCATAATGCCTTGCATATTTGTTTCAGATGCTTGTTTTAATGCATGATTTACTTCATCTCTAGTGACCTCTTTAGAAAGTCGACAAGTGAAATCAGTCAGTGATCCATCTGGGGTTGGTACTCGTACGGCCATCCCATCTAGTTTTCCTTGTAATGAAGGAAGAACAAGAGTGACTGCTTTTGCAGCTCCAGTAGTAGTTGGAATGATGCTAGTTGCTGCTGCTCTGGCTCTTCTAAAATCTTTATGTGGGAAATCAAGGATTCGTTGATCACCAGTGTATGAATGAATAGTGGTCATTAATCCTTCTTCAATACCAAACAGGTCATGTAATACTTTGATTGGTGGTGCAAGACTGTTAGTTGTACAGGATGCATTAGAAATGATGCGATGTTTCTCTTGATTATATTCATGTTCATTGACACCAAGAACAACCGTAAAATCTGGATTTGTTGCTGGCGCTGAAATCAAGACTTTATCTGCACCTGCATGTAAATGTTTCATTGCCCCTTCTCTTTTTCTGAAAAGCCCTGTTGCTTCAACAGCAACATCGATATCATAGTCTTTCCAGGGTAGTTTTTCAGGGTTTACTTGTGAGAAAAATTTGATGAATTTATTGTTAACTTGAATGCCATCTTCTTGTTTTTCAACGGTTCCTTTAAACCGACCGTATACTGAATCATATTTGAGAAGATGTGCAAGAATATCAACGTTACCTAAATCGTTGATGGCAACAATTTCAAATGTTTTTCCATATTGTTCATGTGCTACTGCAGCACGAAGAACGTTTCTTCCTATTCTTCCGAATCCATTAATTGCAACTCGTATCATCCCGTCCACTCACAAACTAATATCATTATTTCTATTTAAGCATTCCGACGAGATGTGTTTCAGTTGCCTTACTGATTTCAACTGATTGTAGTTCTCCGAGAGGAACTTGGTTTTGTATGATGACTGGTTTATAATTCATTGATCGGGCAATAGTGGTGTTTTCCGTTCCTTTTTTTAAGGTAAGAACATTCATTGTTTTTCCGAGGTATCGATTGTTTCGTTCTCTTGTTAATTTTTTACAAAGATCGGTGAGTTCTCTAGATCGTTCTTTAACGATTTCTGTTGGAATTCGCCCGTTCATTATTTTTGCTTTAGTGAATGGTCGAGCTGAAAACCTGGTGATGTTTACTACGTCTGGTTTTATTCGTTCTAATAACTGTTTTGTTTGATTGAATTGTTCATTTGTTTCTTTGGGGAATCCAACGATTGCATCAGTGGAAAGGGTTAGATCTGGATTTTTCGTTCGAAATTTGGTAATGATTTCTTCTGCATCTTCAACTTGGTATCCTCGATTCATTTTTTCTAAGATAGTATTATTTCCTGATTGAATGGGAAGATGTAAAAATGAATATATCTGAGGATGATCAAAAAAAGGAAGAAGATCTGGGAGAATCAATGTTACTGTTCGTGGATTCATCATACCCACTCGAATCATCATAGAATCAGAGATGTTTACGATTTTTTTGAGAAGACGGGGTAATGAAGATTGTTGATCTAGTCCATATGAAGCAGTGTCTTGAGCAGTAATCTGGATTTCTTTACAGCCTTGATTGATTGCATCTTTTACTGAAGAAATAACTGCTTTTTCTGGATAACTATAAAGTTTTCCTCGTGCTAGATGAGTAATGCAATATGCACAGGAAAAAAGACATCCTTCAGCAATAGCAATTGGGGCCATAAGAGTTGTGCATTTTTTTGGTGTAAATGCTTTTTGATAAAGATTTTCAACAAGTTTTTTTCCATCAAGCAGGTCAAAGAATTGATGTATTTTTCTTGGTGGTAAAAGCAAAGCTTGTGGAAAATGATCTTTTAAAAGATCTTGTTGAACTGAAGCCATACACCCAGCAATCACCACTTTTCTTTCAGTATTCATTAGTTCTTTGATTCGATGAAGCATGCGTTGTTCCGTGGTATCAATAACCGTGCAAGTAAGGATGATAATTACATCAGCTTGATTAATGGAAGTGACCAACTGATGCTGTGAATGATTAGAAATTACGCCTTTAATAAGATTTTCATCACTTTTATTGGCGGTGCATCCATAGACTTCAACATAAAACTTCATATCAATAAAAAAATGAAAGAAAAGAATGTGTATTTAACTGCTTGCTTCAGAGAATCGTTTGATGACAAAGGATTGATCTAGATTTGATAAGAAAAACCCTGCTCTTGGCCCTCGTTTTTCACCTAGAATTGCTTTATACACCGCGGTGAATGCTTTTTTTGGTGAAAGACTTTGATTTTCAGCGATGGAATAAATCAGATTATGAATGTTTTCAGCAGTCCATGAAATCGTATCTGCACTAGAAGCAATTTCTTGTAATACTTTTTTTTCTTCATCTGAAAAATCAATTTTCGGTAGCTTTTTTTGAACCGTGAATCGAACTGCTTTAGGAGCAAAATGATTCAACCAATATTCCGCATGATCTTTTCGCTTTTGTAAATGTTTTTCATCCTTTGTACTAATCGTATCTGGAAGTTGACCCGTGCGATACAAGATGTTTTTAATATCCTCCCATGATTCGCCGATTTGCACAACGGTAACTAGATGCCTGAATGGGATTTGATATGGCAATGAAGTTGGAATAGTTCCTGGTTGAGATAGTTCATAAATAGCATCTAAATCCTTCCAGCCTTTAATTCGTTCTTCCTCACCAAAATACATTCGTTCAGCTTGATCATATTCATCAACGAGATTCAACAAGCCAAACCCTGGATCAAAAGTGATATGTTTCGCAGGTTGATTTTTCATCATTAAAAAACGTAATACTTCAGGAGGAGTCATCTGTAACATATCATTAGCACTTAATGCAGTTCCCTTTGAACTATGCATTGCGCCTTTTCCCTTCAATAAAATAAATTCATACATGGTAAATTCTGGTGCAGAATAATCATAGATTTTTTCAACGATTTCCTCACCGGTTTCTCGTGCACCACCAGTTGTCCCTAGATCTTTTCCAAATGGTTCAAAGGTAACTTTTAAATTTTTCCATCGAGCCGGCCAATCCACTCGCCATGGAAGTTTTCCCACACCATCTTTTCGAATATCACATTTACCAGAATGCCCGCATTCACAGGAATATTCTATAAAAGGATATTCATAGAGTTCAGGTTTAGTGGTGGTTAATCGATTACACTGCTCACATTTTACATTGAAGGGAAGCCAGTGTTTCGGAAGTGATCGTTTTGAAACCCGTTCAATGATTTCTTTGATGTCTTCAGTGTGTTCCAATGCCGTTTCAATTGCTAGCCGGTATACACCGGTTTTATACATTTCACTAGCTCGATACACTCTTGGTTCAACACCTATTTCTTCCAATGAATCAAGAAATGCAAACAAATAATGATCGGCATAACTATCATGTTTCTCACAAGGACAAGGAATTTCAGAGATTGGTTGTCCTACGTATTGTTCATAGGTTTTTGGAAGATAAGGATACACTTTTCGCAAATGATCATAATCATCCGCGATGTAAATGAATTCTGCATCTGCTCCTTGTTTGATCAATGATCGATACACAGCATCAGTAGTCAACACCTCTCTCATGTTACCAATATGAATTGGTCCTGATGGAGTAATTCCTGTGGCAAGCACATGATGATCTGCTTTCGGAGCAAGTTTTTTCGCTAAAACGTCAGCCCAATGCATATTTACGCACCATACTACATTGTTTTAAATGTTTTACCCGTGAATAAGATAAAAAAAGAAAGAAAAAAGCAAAGCACTGTTTAGATGACTCGGGCTCGAATCAGTGCTCGTAATGGAACCTTACTAATGTCATCTTGTGCTCGCTTGTTTAAAATCGCAAGGCACAACTGAGGTTTTCCTTTTTCCTCTTTTGTGGAACCGATTGCTTTGCGGAATGTTTCACCAGTACCAACCATATCATCCACAATCACAACATTTTTATCTTTCACTGTTGCAAAATTCGAGGAGAACAATCCAGGTTTATCATAATGGGGTCGGAAAACCGCTAGTTCCAAACCAAGTTTTTCAGCAACAAACGTAGCATAGGGAATTCCATTTAATGCAATACCGACAACCGTTTCTATTTGCATATCGTTTTTTTCCATTTCTTCTAAGAGCACATCGCAAAGTGCATCAGAAATAAATCCCATTCTTGATGGATAGACGCCAATGCTTGTCCATCCTATTTTGACGTCTCCTTCCGGTTTTTTATCCTTTCCTTTGTTGAGAAGCCATACAGCTGTTTCCTTTGAAACGTTAAGGTCATCAGCAATTTCATGATCAGTAAGCCCGCTTTCCTTGAGTTTTAAGGCCTTTTTTATCAGCGTGTCAATTTCCTTCATAATTATCTCACCCTTTTGAAGTATGTATGGAAAAACGCTATTTAGATTTTTGCTCAAAACAAGCAAGTGAGGAGAAAAACATAAATAGATGTTATCTATGTAAGAAATATTAGTGTTTACAAGAGGTCGATGAATACATATGGCTAAGAAAGATAAAGGTGAAGGCTTTCATTCATCTGCAGGACTTATTCGATATTACGATGCTGAAGAAAAATCTTCAATTAAAATTCCTCCATGGTTTGTTGTGGCTATGAGTGTTGCAGTAATGATTATTGTCACTGTTGCTCATTTAACAATTAAACTTTAATCATTCTTTTTTTTACTGTCCTGTTTTCTTCTTTTTTAAGTTAACATATTTGTTCTTTTTTGTGTTTTGATTGATTTAAGTTTTCAATCTTGTTTCAATGATTGTATGGTTAATGCTTTTGCTTTTTCTAACGCGTTGTCAATATTTTCTTTTTTTGGTCCACCGCTTTGCGTCATTTTTGGTCGGCCACCGCCACTTCCACCAATCATCGTTCCAACTGTTGGGGCGATTTCCTTTCGTAAATCAATATCTACATCATCTGAAGCAGCTGAAGTTATCTTTTTTCCATCATAAATATGAACAACCATATTTCCTTGAGCAATGAGTGCTCCAGCAGTCGCATTTGATTCCGTCTCTGTTTTTGCGGTAAGCACTTTTATATCGGTACCTGGGATTTGTTCTGCTTGATTGATTAAAGATGTAATTTCTTCTTCTGAAATTGATTTTTTCTTTTTCTTTGATTTTTTCCAAACCTTGAACAAATGAGTTCCAGCTTCAGTTAAGCTAGCAACTTCTTTTTTTTCTGGAAGAAGATCTTTTGCTTCTTTTAAAAATCGTTTTAAGGTTTTTGGAAGTTGATCAACAGGGACTGAAAACTGATTTGAAAGAGCGGTGATTTGATTTGAGATTTGATTTTGTTGTTGAATCGTGTAAATAGGTTTTAGGCTGGAAACAAGAGTATCATACAGGTGTTGTTCCTCTTTTTGAAATGCATCAACCATTTCCCCTGCGGCAAAGAATACTCGGTTTACACCATCTTGAATACGTTCTGATTTTAGAATTCGAATTTTTTCAATTTCACCGATATTATTCAAATGTGTTCCACCACAAGCTTCAACATCTACTCCAGGGATGTTTAACACGCGGATGCTATTTCCGGGAGGAACTCCACCTTGGTACAATCTGAATCCATATTTTTTCTCAGCGGTATTTCGATCGAACTCATGTTTTTCAACGGGTATTTCCTCAGTGATAAATTTGTTAGCTTGTTCTTCAACTTCTTTGATTTCCTTTTCAGAAAGACTTTTGAAATGAGCAAAATCAAAACGAGCGTTTTCAACAGCTAGTTGCGATCCTGCTTGCCAAATGTGATCACCAAGAACTTTTTGTAACGCTCCATTGACTACGTGTGTTCCAGTGTGATGTTTCATGAGTTGATATCGTCGATTCCAATCAATTTCCCCATGAATTTTATCTCCAACTGAAACAATACCATCGATATGATGAAATATTGCATTATCTTCCTTTGTCACGTTTTCAACTGGTAATGTTTTTCCAGAAGAATTGGTTATTTCACCTTTATCTCCGGGTTGTCCACCACCATCTGGATAAAACGTGGTTTGATCAAAGATAGCTTTGGTTTTATTATTTTCTTGCTCGGTCCAAATGATTTCTGCATCAAATTCCTTTTGATAATGATTATCATAATATAATGGGATTGTTTGTGGCAGGTCCCGTTGTCGTTTTTGTTGCTGTGTTTGTTTTTCTTCTTTTGAATGTAATTCAGCAACCATTGATTCAAAATTATCTGGAATGGTGACTGTAACATGTTGTTTTTCAGCTATTGACTGAACGATATCTGGCGGCATCCCATGTGTATCATACAGGGTGATTAATGTTGCATCATCGATTTTTTTGTTTTCTTTAAGTAATCGGTGGACCATGTTTTTTCCTTTTTGTAAGGTTTCATGATATCGTTTTGTTTCAGTTTGAATCATATCATGGATTTGTTTTCTTTGATTTGCAAGAGATGGGAAATCAGATTGTAATTTGTTAATATGTAAATCAATGATGTTTTCCAATGGTTCGGAAAAATTGAGTTGTTTGATGAAACGAAGGCAGCGTCTGATCAAGAGTCGTGCAAGATATCCTGATTTCACGTTTGATGGAACAATGCCATCACCAAGCATGAATGCTAAACTTTTGGTATGATCTGCTAAAGACATGATTAATCGATCATCAGCAGATTCATTGGTATGATTTCGAATCCATTTTATAATTTCAGGGAATACGGTTTCATACACGGTTTTCGTTCCTTGAGTAATCCATGAGATTCTTTCGAGTCCATAACCTGTATCAACGATGTTAAGTGGGTTTTGCTCATAGGTTTCGTTTCCAATAGTGTATTCTCCATTGTCTACTTCCTTCATGTTCATAAAAACAAGTGTTGCAATCTCTAGCCCACCCGCAAGGACTTCCAGACAAGGCCCAGCATTTCCCCCGCCGTGCCAGAGTTGTTCCTTATAAGTAATTGCATCCTGTGGAATACCGATGATGTTTACAAAGAAATCATCACAATACGATACGGTTTGTTCTTTCCAGTAGATCTCATCAACGTTTTTATTAAATGCGTGATGTCCCATCATTTCAAAGGTTGTAAGATGCCGACCGCTTTTACCGACTTCATCTAAATCATTTAATCGAATACATGGTTGTGAAATGGCCAGTGGATTAGCTGGTGGTGGAACCTCCCCTGAAGTAACATGTGGTTGAAAATCAGCAATGGATGCAATGGTAAGATAAATATCAGATCGCCATCGGGCAACGACAGGATATCGTTCCCCTGTTTTTGGATAATGTAAACGGGTATGATTATGTTGTTGGAAATAGGAAAGAAATGATTCCCTTACTTCAGAAAGTGTTAATTGTTTTTTTCCAAGAGGATTATTTATAAAATGGAATGGTACACAAGGTTGATCTCCACATCTGTTCATTTTTGGGTCTAAGGTCCAAAAAAAAGCACCGCATTTAGAACATTTTTTCCGAGTGTATCCATGATCGTGGAAATACTGTAAATCCAGTTGTTCTTTGAGGAATTCATTCATTGATATCACCATTCAATTAAGTGGTTTACTGATGGAATGATTCAGGGTAATTATTGTTCTCTCTTTAATAGTTGTTCCTCCTGATAAACAATGGGTTAAGGTCAAATGATATCAAGATGAAAAATGAGCGGTCTGAAACCTAGTTTTTATCATAAATTTATGCTAAGTTTCTCTTCTCGAGCTAGCCAACCGATGGCTTTATAGATCTCCTGAGTGGGAAGATGTGATTGGTTTGACATATCCTGAATAGTAGATGTTCCACATTCATCAAGAACATGCCAGAGGGTTCCTGCATTTGGCCCAATGCTTGTGGTTAAGTTCGTAGATGAAATCGAGTAAAGACCTTGATGGTAAGAGATGTTATCCTCTCGTGCTAACCAACCGATAGCAATTTCTACTTCATACAATCGGAGATGTGTTTTATTCACTATTTCATCGATGGGTAAAGGACCATACTCTGAAAGGACATTCCAGACACAGCCAGCGTTTCTTCCAAACTGTTCAATCGTGTTAATCATTGATTTCTCTTCACCATCATCAATTCTTTACTTGTCTGTATTCACTGTTTTCTATGTGACCTCCTCCCCTATCTTTAGCAAGGGGCTTTTAGCATTTCACCGAAAGTCCTCGTCCCTCATGGGAGCGATGCTTCGCCTATCTTTGTTAGCATACGGAAGCGTTACCAAGGTTCCTGCGAGTCCTCCTAACCCCATTGTGTAAGGAAATTCTCATTTTACATTTGGCTGTATGTCGCAGATTACCGAGATGACCTCTCAGGTAGCCCGGTCACATCGACTCGGTTTGCATATCTGCTCCGAGTCAGGCATTATTTGTACGTATGGTGCTAAATAATAAATAGTTTATGGGCTCGCCTCTCATTTCTCCCTTTCGGAAGGGGACTTCCCACGCAATAAGTTAAA
>JAGXLH010000141.1 GCA_018334795.1 Thermoplasmatota archaeon | reverse complement strand
ATTTTCACCTTGGACGTTTTGATTTCTGATCTCGACAATCAGATTTTTACGTCTCAGGGTTCTTATTAACAGGGGTGCTAACTCCGTGATGAATCACGGAGATTGCGCAGCTCCTGGTTTTGATTCAGAAAAAGTTGATCAGATTTTGGCTAATAAATAATCACATTTTTTTTATTGTTTTCTTTTTGAAAGCAAAACGATTACTCCAATTGAAATCAGTAATGAAACAAATAGAAAACTCGGTGTTTTCAGTATCATAATTTGAATTATCTGTATCATAGTTAGTATTTCCATTACCATATGGATCGTCATAATAATCATTATATGGATCAGCATTGTCGCCAATACCATCATTATCTGAATCAGTCCATTCATTGGGATCATATGGAAAATCATCATATACATCAGCCCAGCCATCACCATCGCTATCCGTGATAGTTGAGCTTTCTTTAACAGTGAATGTTGTATACCAGTAAACATGATACGGATCCTCAGAGGATCGTTGATATGCAGCATAAATAAGATATTCACCAGGTTCTGCATCATAAGGAATCGTTGCGGATCCTGTCAGATAACCATCATAATCAATAACCGCTGTGCCAATCGGATTGTCAAAACCCCAAAGATTTGGATTTATGATATCAGCTGGTCTGACGTTCCAAACAATATTATAATTCAATCCGTAATAATCTGCCCAAAACTCTGGTTCCACATCATTTTTAAACCAAAAAGTTAAGGATGAAAACAAAAAGATATGAATAAAACTTTAATCCTTTTATATGAAAACATATACATGGATAACAGTATTAGTTTTTATTATTTTTCTAAAAAATAGAAAACCATAAACGTTAAAATATTAAAAGAAAAAAAGAATTTTGTTGATTAATTGCCAAAGAATTTAGGATGCAATACCAACAACTTTGATAGTGAAATTCAATGTTTTTCCAGCAAGTGGAGAGTTTAAATCCACTGTTACTTGTTCCTCAGCAACTTTAGCGATTCTAACTGGAACTTGTCGACCATCTTGAAGTGCCATCATGAAAACCATGCCTGGCTGCAGTTCTTGATCTTCAGGAAAAACATTTCGTGGTAAATCACGTACAAGTTCAGGATTATGCTGACCATACGCATCTTCAGGTGGAAGAGTTATCTCTTTTTCTTCTCCAACCTCCATGCCAATGACTGCTTTATCGAAACCCTGGATGATCTTTCCTTCTCCAACCGTAAACTCTAATGGCTCTTCATGTTTATCTGAGCTGTCAAACACCGTGCCATCTTCAAGACGACCTGTATACTCAACCGTGATTGTGTCTCCTTCTTGTACTTTTCCCATATATATAACCTCAATTAGATTATTCGACTTTTTTAACGTTTACCGCGTTTAAGCCACGATCTGTTTCTTCAACGTCAAATTCAACCATATCATCTTCGTGAATGTATCCTTCTGCAATTTGAGAATGATGAACAAATACATCATCGCCGTCATCTACTTCAATAAATCCATACCCTTTTCGAGGGTTAAACCATTTTACTTTTCCTTTCATATTCTTGACTTCCTATTAGAAACAAACACAATCGTTGTTTCCACACAAAAGAACAAAAACAATATTTTCACACTTACCAAGTAGGTGTTGAATAAGATGAAATATTCATCTTCATTCTTTTTATTAATTCGGTACCAATTGCCTAATCCCATAAAATACTTTTGGATTAAATTAAGCTCGTATTTGACCATTTTTTTATTTTTAATCAAGTACTTAAAAAAATGAAAAACGGACGTCTAATTCAGGATTACAACCGCTATCCAAATTTAGGTAGGTAAATCTAGCGATTTCCTATAGATAGGATTAAATGAAGGAATTTGGATTATTAATCTTAGTTGAAATCAAATCAAAATGTATGTCTCAATCATCCTCTGTTACGGATTGAATCATTAATAGAATCAAAGACCTAACAACGGTTTCTTGAAGAAATTACGCCAACCTAAAAACGGTGAAGGATTATAAAAATTAATCAAAGAAACTTTGAATATTTGGTAGAAAATGAGTGTTTCTTCAAATAACATTTAAGTACATAATCCTTTTTTTCAGTTGCAACAGGTGAATCAAATGACCGTTAAAATCCTAGTTACTGGTGGTACGTTCGATAAAGAATACATGGAATTAACTGGGGAACTGATCTTTAAAAACACCCATGTTCATGAAATGCTTGATTTAGCTCGATGTAAAATCGATTTGAAGATACGAACCTTGATGATGATTGATAGTTTAGATATGACCGATTATCATCGCAACATTATTCTTGAAAAATGTAAAAACTCTAAGGAAAAACGGATTCTTATCACTCATGGGACAGATACCATGGCTAAAACCGCAGAGTTCCTTGGAAGAGAAATCAAAGATAGAACAATTGTACTCACTGGAGCACTTGTTCCATATGCTTTTGGAAGTTCAGATGGATTATTTAATCTAGGTAGTGCTCTTGCTTTTGTTCAATCACTTCCTCCAGGTATATATATTGTGATGAATGGAAGATATTTTACTTTTGATAATGTTAAAAAGAATAAAACAACTGGAGTCTTTGAAGAAATTAATGATGATGAGAATTAAAAAAACGATTAAGAAGAGAATCTTGAATGTAAAAAAATAATACTTTCAATCACCTTTCCTTTATCTTTTTATGCATAAAATTACATGTACCAAAATAACAGAATCCAATTGAAAAGCCAGCACTCACCAGCATCCCATCTTTTCCCAATTCCTCCTCCGCTGGCTTTTCCATCCCTTTTCACAAAAAAAATGTATCTCAGATTACGCCTATTTTTTTCAGTTGAAAAAAACAATCAGCACACGTTTTTGCATCAGCAAGTGCATCATGGGCCTGCTGAACCCGTTCATCAAATAATAATCGATATAAATCAGATAATTTTGGATACTGCCGATGATTTGTTCCACGCATGATACGAACAAATTCCATCACCTGTGGAGATTTCATCGTGCAAAAACGAGGATAATTTGAAAATAAAGTATCTATATGTTTACGATGAAACTCAGCAAGTAACACATGATAATCATAATCAATATTGTGACCAATCAAATAATGAGAAAACCGTAATGCCTGAGTGAGTCTTTGCAATGCATCATTTAACGAAATACCTTGTTGATATGCTTGTTGAGTTGAGATTCCATGAATACGAGTTACTCTATCTGGGATATAATATCCTTCAGGACGAACAATAGCAGTGTCCTGCATGATGACCTCCCCTGTTTCTTCAGATAAAATCCACCCTAATTGTACTAAACGAGGCCACTGTGCTAAATGAGACGGATGAGACGGGGGAAGACCCGTTGTTTCTGTATCAACAAAAAGATACATCACAATATACTAAGAATCATCTCATATAAGAAAATTATTGCAAAAATATAAAAAAGAAGGTAGAAAGAGGAAAAGGAAAGCAGGAAAGAGGAGGAGTAAAAAAATCTACCTTCTTTTTACAGATATAAAACCAATGATCACCAATGCAGCTAAACCAAGGCCAATAACAACTGGTAGTGTTGCTGAATCTAATTTTTCTGTTTCTTCAGATTCATCAGGTTGATCGGTTTCTCCCTCAAACTCTTCATCTGATTCAAAATCGTCACCAACGCTTACAATATGGGGAATATCATCAGGTAGATCACTACCAACTACGTTGTCATATTCATCAGTTTCTTCTGGATTGTCAATACTGACGATTCCTACCATACCATCAGGCAGATCAGTTAAGTCTTTACCAACAAGGTTTTCATACTCATCAACATCTTCATCATAATCCATTGTTTTCTCTGCGTCTGGTCTTGTTAGTTCATCAGCTACTGCGCCACTGACACCAAGGATGAGACTGATGCCAACAAGAAAGATTAATACCATTTGTCTTGTCTTCATTTTTTTCACGTCCGTTTTTTTGGGTGTTACCCCTGAATTGTTCATTCTTGCTTATATATCGTCAGAAAACGTTTGGAAAAATCCAAACGAAAAAAAACCACTTATATGCAAGTGTTTACAATATTACTCTTGTATGAAACAAAAAAAGATCAGTATTTCCGCTCAGATGTTTAAAAACATTGTTTCAGAAGATACCCTTCGTATCCTACAAATATTAGATAAACATTCCTTTTCACTAGAAGAACTCAAAGAAAGAACTACCATACCATTAAATCAATTAAAACCACAACTCACAAAACTTAAACAGGGAAACATTGTAAAGGAAAAAAACTATAGACAAAAGAGGACTCACTATTCATTGACCT
>JAGXLH010000140.1 GCA_018334795.1 Thermoplasmatota archaeon | reverse complement strand
GGTGATTTCCTTGGGGATGCATATGTTGAAAAACCCGTGGAAATCTCAGATCTTCATGATCGAATTCAGAAGGTTCTTATAAAAAACAGCCAGAAAACTAAATGAGTTGTTAGCCTTCTTTAAAAAAACAAAAAAATAATTGGTTTTGTCTTTTGCTTGGCAGTTACATACGTTTGTGTAGATGTATCTGCAAAAAAAGTATTTAAATGATAATGGCTTTTTCTTTGTTTGAGGAAGGTGGAAGAGATGGATTCGCAAGTTGAGGAAAAGATGAATACCATTTTTATTGCGCTTTTAATGGTACTAATCATTGTATTCTGGTTTTTTATCATTCCAGCATGATCTAATCTTAGAAAAATCCTAATTATTTTTACTATTCCATTCTTACATTTTTTGTCAGAAAATTTTAAAGGTTCTCGTTATGTTTACTATTGATATTCTATGAAATTTCATGGGTTCACATTAGATGCGTTTCAAGAACAAGCAATCAAAGCGATTCAAGATCAGAAAACAGTAGTTGTAAGTGCAGCGACTGGAACTGGGAAAACGTTGATCGCGGAGTATATGATTGATCAGTGTTTGCGTAATCTTGGTAAACATGTTATTTACACGGCACCGATTAAAGCGTTATCAAATCAAAAATATCGTGATTTTGTGAATCAATATGGTCTTGAAACGGTAGGTTTGCTTACTGGTGATGTGGCGATTAATCCTCAGGCGCCAATATTGATTATGACCACTGAAATTTATCGGAATATGTTACTTTCTGATGATCCGATAATTCTTAATGTTGCCTATGTTGTTTTTGATGAAATTCATTTTATGAATGATCCTGAACGAGGTACTGTTTGGGAAGAAGCGATTTTATTTAGTCCGGCTAGTACTCGGTTTTTGTGTTTATCTGCAACTATTCCAAATGTGAAAGAATTTTCTTCGTGGATGCAAACATTAAAAGATCATTCTGTTGAAATCATCCACTATTCAAAAAGAGCAGTTCCCCTTTCCCATTATGTGTTTGATGTTAATCGTGGGCTTATCTCTCGTTCTGAGATTCCAGCATATATCAAGTGGTTGAAAAAGAAAAGAAAAAAGAAGAAATCAAAAAAGCATCCTTCTGTTGCCGCGGGTTCTGTGGTAATGCATGTGAAAGATAAACTTCCCGCTCTTGTTTTTTCTTTTTCTCGGAGACAATGTGAACGGGAAGGAGTAGGGTTGAGCAAACGACATGATTTTATTAAGGATGAGGGAAATCGATCTCGGATTTTAAAAGCATTTCATAAAAAGCTTTCTAATGAAATTCAAGAGTTACACTCGTCAAAAGATTTGCTTATTGCTCTTTCTCATGGAATTGGTTTTCATCATGCAGGATTACTTCCTCAGCAACGTGAATTAGTTGAAGAATTGTTTTCTAAACGTTTGATTTGGGTGTTATTTGCTACTGAAACGTTTTCTGTTGGTGTTAATATGCCTGCACGAACGGTTATTTTAAATGGGCTTCGTAAGTTTGATGGTCGTCGGTTTCGCCCGCTTCGTTCAAAAGAATATTTTCAAATGGCAGGTAGAGCTGGAAGAAGAGGTATTGATGATGCAGGTTTTGTAATCACTATTCCTGATCAGGCGCAATTAGTTGAAAAGTTATATCAGATTTCTGAAGCTGATAAAGAACCGATTTTAAGCCAGTTTCAATTATCATTTAACACGGTGCTTAACATGTTGATGTTGTTCAGTGAAGATGAAATAAATGTGCTTTTGCGTAAGAATTTTTATGTGTATCATCGGAAGCATCAGCAGCATAGACAGGTAAGAATGAAAACATCCTTTACTCGTAAGAAAAAGAATTTGATGAAGATGGGTTATATCTCAAAAGATGGATCGATTACTGAGAAAGGATTGTTTGCAAGTAGAATTTATTATCATGAGTTACTCATCAGTGAATTATTTGCTTCGGGGTTTTACGAACGGTTTTCTGAGCTTGAGTTATTACAGATTATTGCTGGGATTGTGTATGAACCAAAAGCTAATGATCATTTTAGTTTCAAAGGGATTCATAAGAAATACAAGCAATTAGCTCGCCAGTTATCTAAAAATCAGTATGTCTATAATCATTTGAATAAATTATCGTTGAAACGAATGATGGCTATTGTTGAAACGTGGGCGATGGGTGGATCATTTACTATGGTTCTAGAGTTAACGAATTATCAGGAGGGTGATGTGGTGCGTTTGTTTCGTCGAATGATTGATATGATCCAGCAGATTCTGCACGCATCAGATGATGAGGATTTACGTGATAAATTAGGAGAATGTCGTCAAATTATTGATCATGGCTTGGTTTCTGTTGAGCTGAATGAATTGGAGTGAAAAAAAAGAAAAAAGTTGTTAGTTTAATGGATCAATTTTTTATTTTTTCTCATTTTCTTATTCTTTTTTGTTTTGTATGGGTATCCCATATCCTTTATCGCAAAGGTCTAGGAATCGAGCTAAGAATCGAGCTAGTGGTCCGCCATCGATGAGATCATGGTCTACAGCAATGGTAAGATGAAGATAGTCTCTTATGGCAATCGTATCGTTTTCTATGACTCCGGGTTTTTTGGTGATACCACCAATAACAAAAAGAATAGTTGTGGTTCCTCCTAGTGGTATGATCCATCCAGGTAAGCTTCCTTTCATACCTACTGCGGTGACGCCTAGTGTTCCCATATGTTTCTTTTTAAGAAGTGGACTGCGCTGAACGAAGAATAAAAGTAGTTTTTTAAGAATCATTGGTGATTTGAACGCGATTTTTTCAAGAAGCGTGAATTCACTTCCTAAAACTTGTTTTGATCCTGCTACGTCTTGTTTTTGAACAGCTCTGATTTCTTTTGTGATTTCAAGTAATGTTTTCTCATTGGCTTTTCGGAGAATGTATGCCATAGGAATTTTTTCATTGTCCATGGTTCGTTCAACGGGTATTGGAATGTCAACATCATCAAAATAAATAATTTTGTTTCTTCCTTTTCTGATGGCATTGAGTTCTTTGTGATCTGAGAGTGCTTTTGCTGCACACGTGATGATCCATCCGGTGAAAGAGAGTTTTTCACCAGTTTGTTCTGCATAGTTTCTTATTTTTTTTCGTGCATTGGTCACATCGATTTCAATGAGTGTGTGAATGGTATGTTTTTTCCATCCTTCTTTGATGATGAGTGTTACGTTTTTTCGTTGAGTTGAGAATGGTTTGATGTGATAGGTTCCAATACGATCCATGCATATCTTGAATTCTGTTATTTCTTTAAAAGATTATGTTTGAATAAATTTCATTGGTCTGTGATATAAATCATAGTCTTGTTTCATTTTTTGTCAGATAATATTTTTGATTGTTATCTTTTAATTGTTGATTTTCTTGTTTCAACTGTTCAATTTCCTTTGCTTGCAGTTCAATAACATTAAGCATGTTCGAAAATTCCTTTTTAATTTGGTTTTTAATCTATTACGATTTTAAGGTATTTCTAAGGGGGAAATAAATTCTGTATCTGCCTCAAGAACCGTAATGATTTCCTCATCTTTTAATCCAATTGGAAGTAATTGTTTGTTCACGATTTTTTTTAGTTCTGCATATGATGGAGCTACCATGAAAACTGCAAGTCGGTGATGACCTGATATTTCATAGAGCCTAACCACATTTTTTACCTTTTTTATTTTTTGAGTTATACTATCAATCTCGGATGAGGAAATAGGATTAATAAGGAGGATAGCAAAGAAATTTATGCCTAATGCAGTTTTATTAATTAATGCAGTGTATCCTTGGATAATACCAATTCGTTCCATAGCTTTTATCCGATCTCTAATAGTTGTTTCTGATCTTTTTAGTTCTGTTGCAATTTCCTTATAGGTCATCCTCGCATCTTTTTGAAGAAGATACAAAATTTTTTTGTTAATAGCATCTATTTTCATGATGATACATTAGTGTAAAACAAAGAGAATATATTTAACTTATCATCTACACAAAAAAATAAGATGAAACAGCATAAGCGGAAAAAAAACATCGATGAAAAAATTAAAGAAAAAAGAGGAAGAATTAGTAATCATCGTCGTCTTCATCATCCCAATCTTCATCCTCTGGACCCATGAGTTTTACCTCCTTTTATCTTTATAGTTAAATGTTCTACTTTTATGATATTAAAAAGAATTTGGCTTGCATTCCGAGGAAAAATTATTGATGACCCTCAGTTATCACGAAATTAAAATCCATTTTTTCAACAAAAAAGTGAACTACTTCCATTCATTTTAAAGCAGAGTTTAAAAGGTCCAAAATCTACGAAA
>JAGXLH010000139.1 GCA_018334795.1 Thermoplasmatota archaeon | reverse complement strand
AGATGCTTATTTCCAGGATGCGAAAAGTAACTTTTTTTCTTGCGAGGATGGCCCAGCCTGGCCACGGCGAAGGACTGCTAATCCTTTGGTCTTACGACCACGGGAGTTCGAATCTCCCTCCTCGCGTTAATCAAACATTGAATCTTATCTAAATTTTTCAAACAAACTAATGATTTAAAAGCAATGCAAACAATAATATAGGAATCGTTTTAATATATTTTACATATATTAACTGGGGACAGAAAAAAAATGCGTTTATCAAAACTTGTTATAATTACATTATTCATTACTATTTTCCTAATTATTTCTTCCTATATACCCTTGGTTCACTCTTTTGAAAATCAAAATACGGTAGATATTGATCCCTTAGTGGATCTCACCGTTACTTTTGATTTATTGAAAATACGCTCACTTGAAAAATATGATAATCATCTAAATTTCAGAGAATACATTGACCGCTACAGCTATCCAGATTTTTATTTGAAAGTATGGATTAATGATGAATTGTTTCAAAGTCCTGTTTGGAAGAACATTAGATATATTTATGATCCTGATTGGAAGGTCACTGCTAATGTTCCAGATGACAGAGAATGGGTAAATGTTACTGTCCAATTATGGGATTGGAATCTTGGCATAGATCAAAAATGTGATATCGGCGGATTCCAAGATGGTGGAATCAATAGATATGAGGCTAATTTAAAATATAGTCTTAAAAATGGACATTGGATGGGTGATGATTTTCTCGAAGAATTCTATTTTAATGCTGATCCCAGTGGTTATGGTCGTTTAAATGGTTGTGATGATGGCAGCATTTACCAGCAAGATTTTGATGTTGAATTATGGTTTGATATTTACCAAAATGATTATGATCATGATGGAATTCCTTATTGGACTGAAACAGAAATATATGGAACATCTCCTACTGTTGACAATCGAGGTCAAGATGATGATGGTGATGGTGTTCCTATTGAATGGGAATGGAAATGGGGAAATTCCGTTAGTTGGGATTATCAACGATTTACTTATCAGAAACATTGGTGGTATGATCCATTTACATGGGAGAATCATTCAAATCTTGACCCGGATAATGATGGATTATCAAATTATGAAGAATATCTTACGTCTCAATGGGATTCAGATCCTTTTAGAAAAGATCTTTTTGTGGAAATGGATCAGATGGCCCAGGGTCCAAATGGTGAAATAACTGATTTTCCAGAAGAATCAAAAGAACTTTTGCGCACTGCATTTAATCGGCAGAATATCGTGTATCATATTGATGATGGATGTATGGGTGGTGGTGAACGAATTCCTTTTGATGACTCTGCTACAACTGAGGAGATAAGAGATATTTATTGGAATTATTTTTTACATCAAGATGAAGATAACTGGCGATGTGGAGTGTTTCATTATGGATTGGTGATCTATAATGCTGCTCGATTTCCCGGTTTTGGATTTTGGGGAGGTGTTAAACCGGTGATTGATTCCTACCAGATTTCAGCACTGGGAATGGATAAAAAAGCAAGACTTCCTTGGAGTAACAGAAATATTGTTTACGCAAGTGCTTATATGCATGAATGTGGTCATACTCTGAGTATTTTTCATGGTAATACTCCTGGTTGTGATGATCAAAATGGAAAATACCCTTGGGAGTTGAACTGGTGGAAATGGCTTCCCTATAAAAGTGTGATGAACTATGGGTATATGTATCGAATTGTAGATTATTCAGATGGTAGCCGTGGAAAAAATGATTTTGATGATTGGGATCGGCTTGATTTGACTTATTTTCAGACTCCATTGTGGTAAAAAAAGTGTAAATTGAAATAAAAAATTGTAAATTTTTTTATCATTATTCGATTCAATCCGTTTCCAGATTATTTTGGGACGAAATTTAATAATATATTATAATTTACCAAAAAACTTTATTTGACAAATGTGATGACGAGTAAGAGGTAATTAAGTTTAGATACTATCCTCTTAATGTTTTCAATTGATTGTGATATATATGATGAGTAAACAAGATAGAATACGATTATTTGAACAGGTGTTTTCACCTATAAAAGGTGAAAGAATTTTGATTCTCACAGATATGCCTCATGATGATATTTCTGATAATGCTAGTTGGATAGAGAGACGAGAAATGGCAAATGATTGGTTCCAAACATTAAAAGAGATGAGCAAAGATACCGGTTTTTCAGTCGAAACATATTCTTTTCCTGCAACTGGTACTAATAATAAACAGATTTCTGATGAAACGAAAAATATTGTCAGAAAATATAATCTTGTCATAGCTATGACTGAATACTCTGCTACTTCTTCGTTGGCACCAATTAGATTAGAAAAAAATTTGAGTTTTCGATGTGCAAGTATGCCCGGTGTTGAACGAAGAATGGAGGATACCTCGTTAAGATCAGACTATTCTTTGGTAAAAAAATATTCTCTTGCACTTAAAAAAATTCTTGATACGGTTGTTGCTGCTGAAATAGATTTTTCAAATGGTGATCATTTATTTTTGGATCTTAGAAATCGAAAACCTTTAGCTGATTTGGGTGATTGTACAAAGCCAGGGCACACTATAAATCTTCCAAGTGGAGAAACCTGCATTGTTCCTTATGAAGCAGCTGAAGATGAAAAAAAAAGATATGGTAAGAGTAAAACAAAAGGGATATTACCAGTTAGATATGCTGATGATCTTATACGTTATCACATAGAAGATAATAAAATTGTAACGGTAGAAAGTAATAGTAACACTGCTCAAGATATAAAAAAATTTTTTCAAGAGAGGAAATGTCGGAGAAATATTGCTGAACTTGGTATTGGATGTAATCCCAATGCGGTGGTCACAGGTAATGTTCTTGAAGATGAAAAGGTTCCGGGATTACATATTGCGTATGGAATGAGTTCACATATTGGTGGAAAAATTGATTGTGATATGCATCAAGATATTTGCTATCCTAAAGAAGCTCCGATTCAAGCTATTTCTTTGATAGTAATTCATAAAAATGGTGAACGGACGGAGTTAATCAATAAGAAGGGGTTACGATTTGATATATTACGAAAAACTCAAATAAGATAAGGGTTCGATGATTTTTTGGAGGGAGGTGAAGGGGAACTAAAGTAAAAAAAGTTGTGAACCTAAATGTGGGTTCTAAATAATGTTCCCCCTCAATTTACATCTAGTAATACCGTTCTTATTATTTAAATTTTTATTATTATATTAAATAAAAAATGCTAAAAGGTATAAAGGGAGCACTTTGCTCCCCTTTTTTAGTTCCCCCCTAAAACCTCCCTTGGGATTTGATAAATGAAATTGATATATAATGAGTATATTATCTTACATATAAAATTTAGCAAATTTGAATTACCTCATTTTTAACCTAAATGTTACCATCCAAATTAAATAGCAGTTAAATGGCAGCAAAAAATCAATTAGATTTTATCCACTCTTTTTTGAAGGAGCATTAATCCTTTCTTTGTAAGATATAATTGCTTTGATCTACCTTTTCTTTTAAAATAAAGGAGTCTTCTCCGTTTTTAGGTTCATGTAATTTCTTCGAGAAATTGTTGTTTGGTTATCAATTCTATTGATGTTTTGATTCTTATCAGATTATGATTTAGAATTTGTTATTGATCTGACTGTGATTATCTTCAATAATCTAAATTTTTTGAGGACACAATTATACCAATTATCTAGATTACACCCTATCTGGAGGAAATCGGCAGATTTCCCAACCTAAAAATGGAGAAGAGCCAAATAAAGTAATTGCTTGTTCAATAATTCATTAATTCTTTTTTTTGGCTGTTAATTTCGAAATTTTAAATTCTTTGACGATTTTATTTTGATTTACCGTTTTATTCCATTCATGTTCCCTGTAAATAAATTTAAGAATGTTAAAATGAGACTCTTCTAAATGAATATTTTTTATCTTTTTGGTAGACAACAAATAAAATTCTTCTTCAAATGTTGAATATTGTTTTTCATCTAATTACTTTTGATTTAAGTGTATTTTTTTATCGATAAGAAATTTTTTATATGTTTTTGATATATTAAATAGTGTATTTTTTTTAATAATATAAACTGGAAATAGCGTTACATTTTCAATAATTTAGGTAAAAAAAATCTATTTACAAAGTAGAGAAAGCATCTAATTAATTAAGGAGAACCAAACGATTATTCAGATTTTTTTAAACAATCCAGAAGACAGCATACAAAATCCTAATAAAATTTGAAAAATGTGTAACTATCGAATGTCATCATATTTAATATAAGCAATAAGAAGTATTAATCCAATAATTATTCCGCCGAG
>JAGXLH010000138.1 GCA_018334795.1 Thermoplasmatota archaeon | reverse complement strand
ATTAAGAAAATGGGATGATATTAGGATGGTTGCATTTCAAAATGATGATGTAGTTAACACTTCACACCATGATTATGCTCAATATTCAGACGAATTTTGTAAAACTGGCATTAGTGAACTTGATCTTAAGCTTGGTGGTGGGATTCCTAGTGGAAATACGGTACTTATGGTGGGTAGTAGCGGTTCTGGGAAAACAACATTGAGTATGCAGTTTTTGGCTAATGGTGCAAAGATGGGTGAACGTGGTGTGTTTTTTACAATTACTGAACCGTTGTTTAAACTAACGAAGAACATGGAGAATTTTTCTTTTTATGATAAGAAAATGATTGAACAGGGTAATGTAAATATTATTGATCTTCGAATTATTAGTGAACGTCTTGGTCTTGATGCTGAAAAGTATTCTGTAGAGGATGCGAGTGCTCTGCTTGATGTGCTTAAGGATATTGCGGATGAGTTACAAGTGAAAAGGTTAGTTATTGATTCGATTACTGCATTGTGTTATCGGTTGAAAACTAATGAAATGATCCGGGATTTTATTTTCAAACTTGGTTCTTCTCTTGCCGCTATGGGCTGTACAACAATTTTAACTAGTGAAGTTCCTCCCACTAGACATGGCAGCGTTCAATATTCAAAGTATGGTATTGAGGAATTTATTGCTGATGGTATTATGTATCTTGGGAATGTGGATCGAAAGGGAGATTTAATTAGAACATTGCAATTGATTAAGATGCGGGGAACTGCCCATAGTAGGAGTAAAGTAGCACTTGCTATTTCTTCAACTGAGGGTGTTGAAATAACGCCGTTGTTGAAATCTAGGGGGTGAAAAAAGATGGAGAGTTCATTAATTGAAGGGTTAAAGGACCGGGTTTCTACTGCTACTGGAACGTATCAGTCTGTTGGTATTGTGCTGCCTAGTAATAATTATAATGAGTTGACTCATGCACTTTTTGATATTATTCAATCTAAACCTGAACATCCATGGATTTATGTAACGATTACCAAACCATTTCATTTGATTCATCGTGAATTTAAAGATAAGATCACTGAATCTTCAATTTACTTTATTGATGGTGTGAGTCGAGCTGCAGGGATTCAAACTAGTAATGATTCCTGTTATTTTTTAGATAGCCCAAGTCAATTGGAGCAATTGATTCTTACTATAGTTAACACTGTAAAAAGATGTGGTGAGGATCAACAGCAAACCGTTGTGTTAGATGCATTAAGTACACTTAGTTTGTATAATGATGGATTGTTAGTAACAGAGTTTTTTAGTCATTTACTTAATAATTTATATTTGTATAATACGCATACGATTTCTCTTTGTCTTGAAGAGGAAATGAATGAATATATGAATAAAATGTTGTATTTGAAAAATGAAAAGATTATCAAATTGAAAGAAAGTTTTATTTAGTGACTATGACTGAAGTATTTGCTGAGATTAATGAAAAACAATTCGATGGAATGTCTTCTATGCAACGGGAATTTGTAAGTACGGGTATTCAAAAACTTGATGATCTTCTTAGTGGAGGATTACAAAAAGGATTTACAACGTTAATCTCTGCGATTCCAGGAACAAATATTGAGATTTTTACAAAACAACTTGCGACTGCCGATGATCCAGTGTATATTACAACGGATGAAACCAAAGATGAAATAATTGATACTATGCAGTCATTTTCATGGGATACAGATCACATTCTTTTTGAGGATATTGCTCAGAAACATTTAGATCATGTAAGGAGAGGAGAAGCAAAAAGAATTTCTATTCATCAGCAGCGTTCTCGAACGAAAATTAAAGAGTTAATTGAACAGGGATCTCAAGGTATTCCTGCTCAACATACAGGAGAGGATGATTATTTAGCAGTTTTATCACATCATTTTCGAGATAATGCGTCTAAAAAAATTATTGTTAATGGTTTGGATTTTTTCTTGGATCGATATCGTACAAATGATGTGCTTCAAACCGTTAAAGCTGGAAAGATTAATGCTGCTGAACAACGCGGTGTGCTGATTTTGATTTTAACTCGTGGTATTTTTGGTACTCAAATTGAACGTAATCTTGAATCTGTTGCTGATTGTATTTTAGAACTGGATGTTGTGAGAAAAGGAACCTCTTTCGAACGATTATTATCTGTTAAAAAAATTCGGAATTATGCTAAAAAGATTGGTACTGCTCGGTATGATATTACTGATCAAGGTCTTATTCTTGAAAACATTGAACGGATTTTATGATGGCGTGCATACATAGCTACATATGCACTCATAGATGAATAAATCGAGTGTTTTATAAACAAGAACCGCATTAGGAAATAGTGAAGACAATATGGATGGGATGCAGGAAGAAAGATTTAATGAGGATTCTGTTGAGTCCAAACGACCGCTTGTGATTCGGGCGCTTCGGCGGAGTAGTGTCCGACGGAAGATAGCACAGTATCTTTTTGATATAAGTCCAAGCTCAAGTTACACTTCAGAAATCGCTCATCATGTGAAAACAACGCCAACAAATGTAATCGGAGCGATTCGTGGTATGGAATCCCGGTATCGTGAAGAGGAATCATTACTATCATTAAACATCGTTGAATTAAAAAAAGGAGGAAAAGATATCAAATTGTATGGTATCACCCCTTTTGGCAGGGAAATACTTGAAACGGTGCGTGATGATTTTTAATCTTGTTTTCAACTGAATCTAAAGTAAACATCTTCATTTCTTTTTTTTCTAGTAGCTAGGTAAAACCACAGTGCTTAATAATAAGTTGTTGTTATTGGTTTTTTGCCCATGAAATTTTACTGGGGAAGGCATCATGAAAAAGGTAGATATTTCTGAATTACGATATGGAACAACGTTGTTGAAAAAAGGGTTTGCTCAAATGCAGAAAGGTGGCGTGGTTATGGATGTTACCAATGCTAAGCAAGCTAAAATTGCTGAAGATGCTGGAGCGGTAGCGGTCATGGCTCTTGAACGAGTACCAGCTGATATTCGTAAAGATGGCGGTGTAGCTCGAATGGCTGATCCTTCAGTGATTGAAAACATTATTGATTCGGTGTCCATTCCAGTGATGGCTAAGGCTCGTATTGGTCATTTTGCGGAAGCTGAAGCGTTGCAAACACTTGGTGTGGATATGATTGATGAATCGGAAGTGTTGACTCCAGCTGATCCGTTTTATCATATTAATAAACATGATTTTACGATTCCATTTGTGTGTGGTTGCCGTAATCTTGGTGAGGCAGTTCGTCGAATTTGGGAGGGTGCAGCTATGATTCGGACTAAGGGTGAAGCAGGAACTGGTAATATCATTGAAGCGGTAAGGCATCAACGAATGGTTAATCGGATGATTCAGTTATTAAAAGATGTTGATAACGAGTATTTAGTTGACTTGTCTGAGACATATGCGAAGAGTTATGTAACTGCGTTTGAAACGTTAACAGATTCGACCCCTGATGAGAATAGTTTGGTGTTTCATAATTTTTCGTATGAAGATGTGAAGAAAAAAATTTTTACGGTATTAGAGGAAGTTAAGAAATTACAGCGGTTACCGGTAGTTAATTTTGCTGCAGGTGGTGTTGCAACTCCTACGGATGCGTCGTTGATGATGAAACTTGGGAGTGATGGTGTGTTTGTTGGATCAGGCATTTTTAAGTCTGGTAATCCCAAGCAGCGTGCCAAAGCAATTGTTGAATCTGTAGCTCATTTTAATGAACCTGAAGTTGTTGCTGAGGTGAGTAAGAATCTTGGTGAAGCTATGGTGGGTATTAATATTGAGGATATCCCTGATGAGCAACGCTTGCAGGAGAGAGGATGGTAAAGGACGATATTACCATTGGTGTTATCGGTATTCAAGGTGCTGTTTCTGAGCATGTGGCAATGATGAAACAGGTTTTTTCAGATAATGATGACGTTAAAGGTAATGTAAACGTTATTCAAGCTAGTGATTCTCTTGATGGTGTTGATGGAGTAATTTTACCGGGTGGTGAGAGTACGACTATTTCTCGAGTGTTGATGTCTTCGGGTTTATTTGATGAAATAAAAGATCGGGTGGCAAATGATTCATTAGCGATCATGGGAACCTGTGCGGGTTGTATTTTACTTGCAAGTGAATTGGAAGTATCTGATGATCAGATTAAACTGTTAGAATTAATGAATATGAAGGTTCAACGAAATGCGTATGGTCGGCAGAAGGAATCATTTGAACAAAATTTAAATATTTCTTCTATTGATTCATCTAATTCTTCGTTGTTTCCCGCAGTGTTTATTCGTGCACCAATTATTACAGATGTTTGGGATGAAAAAGTAAAAGTTCTTGCGTCTGATTCATTTCAAAAACCAGTTTTGGTTCAGCAAGATAATTTATTAGCATTAACCTTTCATCCAGAGTTATCAAATGATGGGCGGATTCATTCTTATTTTTTATCAATGGTAAAAAGAAA
>JAGXLH010000137.1:2171-4437 GCA_018334795.1 Thermoplasmatota archaeon | reverse complement strand
GAGAAGATAACGTATCTAATGCAGTATATTGAATAGTTCCAGATCCAACGCTACTTCCCACACCAAGAACCGTTAATTGTGAAATGATAAACAAAAAACCAATAAAAAATAAAATTTGCAAAGCAATACTTCCACTATATAGTCCGCATCTTATTTTGAGGTATTTTTTGTTAATGAATTGCATAAAAAACAATATGCAAAATGAACTAATCAGAGAAATTAATAATCCTTCAATGCCAAGAATTGCTTCAGTGGGAAGCATATAAAATTCTCCGCTTACCGTATCTGGTGAACTGATAAATGAAATCATTTGAGTGGGCAAAAGATGCAATCTGGTTTCTACTGTAATATCTCCGTTTTCACCAGCAAAATACCACCATGGTGATAACGCAGAGAGAAGGATGAGTCCAGCAAATAATAAAAGTAATCCCTGGAAATAATGATGTCGAAATAAAACGATAAAAACAGAAAATCCAATAAGGGAAATTGAAATGATATATCCAAGGTATGGAAGCATTGAATCTTTCATGGTCACAATTCGGTGATGATTATCACTAAAAATGGTTACTGGTTTTTTTGCAATACAAGTTTCATCAGCATAAATTGAAAGTTGATATTTTCCGGGAGGTAAATTCGTTTTGAGAGGCTGACGGGATAATTGCACTGTTTTTTCTCTATCGTCTCTAGAAAACGTAACTGATGCCGTTTCAAGAAACAATCCTTGTTTATTATACAGTTCGATTTCTGTTTCATAAGTTAATGGAAACTGAAGAGAAATATCTTTATCCTCATCAATTAAAATTGTTTTATGCTGGTCAAATCCTTTATAATACAAGTAAAGAGTGTATGTTTTTTTTGGAATGGACTGAAAAAAATAGGTGTAGTCTTCATATTTTGAAAATGATATTCTGTATTCTTTTTTTGATACATCAGTAAACACCAGTTCAGGTTGCAATTGAATAAAGGGGGGTAATCCCCAATCATCCTGAATAGTTACCGAGATATCGTAAAGTGAAATTTGAAAATCTTTTTTCAGTGTAATTAAATGATTCATCAATGATGGGGAGATTTCTTTGGTAGTAATCGGTATGTTTTTATAAAAAATTGAAAGATGATACGTATGAGTGGGATAAAATGGTGCTGAAAGAGTAGCAGAACCCATAGTATCTGTTTTACCCGTAGCAATAATCTCATCATCTACTTTAACGTGAATGGATACATCAGCAAGATTTCTTCCCTTTTGATTTGATATTGAAACAGAAATAGGAATCGTTTCACGACAGGGGATGTGAATCGAAGCATCCTCATCTTCAACAGAAACAACAGCATAGCCAATGTACTTACGTGTAGTTGAAAAAAATGGATTTTCTTTATAGATCTTAACCACATAATCTCCCGGAGGAATCTCAGTAAATTGGAATCGTTGAAAAATACTACTGTTTTTCCAATCAACAAGATCTCTAACAAACATTAAAATTTGTTTTACACTAGACAAATCAATATCTGAAGAAACACTAAAAAAAGGGATTCTAGATACAATAGTTGAAGAAAACAATATGTCATCTTGATAGAGTTCAGCAGTAACATAAGAAAAATTCTTTCCAGAGTACGCAGCTAATGCTGAACCAAAAGGAACACTGTTCACTCCTGTAACTCTTCCTTTTATGGTGAACATTTTTTCATCCTCATACTCTGAATCTTTGGCATCAACATTGTTTTGCTGCGCCTGAACCAATGTTTGATACATCCGAGATTCATTAGAAACATCCTGCCAAGAGCCCTGTTGAAACGTAATAAATGCACAATCAAATTGAGCCGAAAATCCTTTTTCAAAATGATATTGTTGCATGCCACCAGCATCATAATGATTCCTGGCAGCAAATACACTGCCCGTATCAGCTTCTAATCCTGGAAGATTAATGGTTTCTTCAACAAAACCCTTCACTGCGATACCATCTTGATCTGATCGAGTCAATGAATGATTTTGAGAAAAAAGTAAACCATGTGTTTTCAATCCTTCTGGTTGATGAATACACATCCAAGCTTCAGAACCAAGATCAATATCATCCGTTGTTTCAAGAATCATTTCAGGGTCTTCTGAATGGGGATTCACAGGAATATCATAAGAATGAACTCGGTCATCCTTACCATACAAATATAATTTAGGAAGAATCGTTCCCATATTGATTTTTTCAATTGCTTCACTTTTACTATGAAACGATAACAAATATGCATAGATCCCATCGAAATTATAATCTTTTTTCAT
>JAGXLH010000137.1:0-1645 GCA_018334795.1 Thermoplasmatota archaeon | reverse complement strand
TTTGGCAGAATAAAAACCAGTTGGCAAGAACTAATAAACTCTTCATCAATTCGATCTAACTGATAAATTTGAGATTCCAATTCAACGATATCAACTCCTTTTTTGTAAAAAACTTGGATGGAATGATCTGTTTCGCTTTTTGCATAACAAGGATTTGTAAATTCAATGAAAAGATCGATTGGTTGATAAGAATAAGATTCATCAATTTGCTTTTCATCAAATGGAAGGGTGATGGCTTGTTGAAAAAAACCCTTATCTTCCCCCGTTACCACCGGTGAATAAACTGAAACTGATGTGACCACATTGAATAATAGAATAATGAGTAATGAAATACTCCTGGTTTTTTTCGATGACATACCGAGTAAATAAGAATAAAGAACCCATCATAATTAAATTTTTATATTCCCTTAACTATATCAATACTATTATATTGAAAATAGACTTATTTTTTAACCTTAATAATCTTTCAACTGATCCTCTAAGTAAAAAAATAATATATAGATTTTAAAAAATATTTAAACGAATTCATTGTTGCAAAGAAGCAAGATGCTTAATTCGTTTCACCATATTTGGATGCGTACTTAACACTTCCATGAGTCGGTCCCCTTTTCTCAATTTGATTTTTTGTGATTGAAGCATCATCAACTCATGTTGATCAATGGTTCCACTCATATCTAGATCTATATCTTTCAAATCTCTGATTTCTTCTCTTGATCTAGATGGATCATTTAAAAAGAATGCTTTCATCCCCTCAGCTTGCTTTAACGTTTTTCGAGACGCTCGAGCACTCCCAAGAGATAATTTATACAATGCAGTAGCTAGATAATGCGGTTGATTTCCAAGTTCAGTACTTCCCAAATCAGCATAATATTCCCTAATACGAGATCCATACATCACTAAAAGATTCGTAATAAAATAAACAACCAAAGCAAGTAAACCAATAGCAATCATACCACCAGTATCACGTCTCCGACCAAACATTCCACCCCAAAAAAACGCAATATAAATCATATACATAACCATAGGAACCACACTAAGCAGAGTAATCACTGCTACATCATGATGTTTAATATGAGAAATTTCATGACCAAGCACAGCTCTTAACTCTTCCTTATCAAGTAACTCCAAAATACCTTTCGTTACACAAACACGAGCATCCTTTTTTGATCTTCCAAAAGCAAACGCATTTGGGATTTGCAATTGTGAAATCCCAATCTTCGGTGTTTTTGAAAGTCCAGCTTTTGCACTCAAATTACTAATCATTTGATGAAGCTCAGGATACTCATTAGCTGAAACATATTTTACTTTCATCGACCATTCAACGGTTTTCGGTCCAATCATAAACTGAACTAATACCAAAACCACGGCAAAACCAATTAAAAAAAAGTAATAAGTCATGCCTTGAACGCCTAAAAGAAAGCCAATAGCAGCAATAATACCATATAAAATAGCAAATAATAATCCAACAAGTAAATATAAACGTAGTTGAAGCCACATAATTATTTTCACCTCACATATTAGTTAAGTCTTGTATTATATTCAACTCTTATTTGAAGATTGCTCTTCTACAATAATTTTCGATTAGAATATTCTTTTCAAAAATTTTGGTATGAACTGAGTGGTGTCTACTCTGGTCAACAGGAAG
>JAGXLH010000136.1 GCA_018334795.1 Thermoplasmatota archaeon | reverse complement strand
GATCTATTGGATCCATCTGAGCAATAATCTTATTGAATGCTCCCATTTTCTCTTTTAATCTGGGACCAAGTACTGAAAAATTTGGTTTAACCTTGCGATTAATGTATTTATCTGTTTTTCGTTCAAAAGAAATTTTTTTAACATTGACTTCTTCAACGAGTAAATCAAGTAAATTCTTGATTTTTTCTTCCACAGATTTATCACAAACAAGCATTGCTTCAGGAAGCGGATAGCGTACATTAATCCCAATCTTTGATCGTAACGCCCGGCCTACCTCTACAAGACCTTTGATTTGTTTCATCCCATATTCTAATTCATCATTAATCTGATTTGTTTCAACTGTTGGATAATCACAGAGATGAATGCTTTCTGACATTGAACTAGTTCGAAGATTTTGATAAATTTCCTCAGTGATAAATGGAGTGAACGGAGCAATTAATTTTGAAATTCCAAGAAAGATTTCATAAATTGTTGTATACGCAGCTAGTTTATCAATGGTTTTTTCTTCTTCCCACAAACGCTTCCGACTGCGACGTAAATACCAATTACTAAAATCATCAATTACGAATTGTTCAACAACTCGGGCAGCTTTATGAGTATTAAACGTTTTCATCTTTGATCGAACGGTTTTTACAAGTTTATTATATCGACTTAAAATCCATTTGTCTAACGAAGATCGTTTTTCAAACTCTACTTGATCGTTATCATAATCAAATGAATCGATTGAAGCGTAAGTAGTAAAGAAATTGTATGAATTCCAAACGGTTAAAATGAATTTTGCAAGTGTTTCTTTTACTGCAGCTTCATAAAAACGAGTTGAGTTCCAAGGAGCATTTGAAGAAATAAGATACCATCGAAGTGCATCTGCACCTTCACGGTCAAGAATAATATCAGGGTTAACATAATTTCGTTTACTCTTACTCATTTTTTGACTATCTTTATCTAAGACAAGACCAAGGGTAAGAACATTTTTGTATGGGGGTTTATTAAATAATATTGTTGAGATCGCAAGTAATGAATAAAACCAGCCACGAGTTTGATCCAGTGCTTCACTTATGAAATCCACTGGAAAATTATGATCGAACTCCTCTTTATTTTCAAAGGGATAATGCCATTGAGCGAAAAAAGCACTTCCACTATCATACCAACAATCAATGACCTCTGGTTCACGAACCATGTTACGGTTACATTTCGGACAATGGATAGTTAACTCATCAACGTAGGGTTTATGTAAATCATAATCATCAGTAAAATTATCACTTAACTTTCGAAGTTCGTCAACACTTCCTACACAAATCTGATGATTGCATTCTTTGTTTTCACACGTCCAAATAGGAAGTGGTGTACCCCAATACCGATTTCTTGATAATGCCCAATCTTTGACATCATTAATAAAAGCACCAAATCTTCCCTGTTGCAAATGCTTCGGATACCAATTGATTTGATTATTATTATTTGTTAACTCTTTTTGGACTTGACTCATGCCAATAAACCAGGATTCCATCGCATAGTACAATAATGGTGAATCACACCGCCAACAAAACGGGTATTCATGCTCATATTCCTGGACTCCTTCAAGTAATCTGTTTTCCTCTAAATATTTGATTATTTTTGGATCTGCATCTTTTACGAATTCGCCTTTCCATAATTCTACTTCGTCTTTAAAGGTACCATCCAACTTCACTAGTTGAACTACTGGAAGATCATATGATTTACCAACAGTATAATCATCTTCACCAAATGCTGGCGCGATATGAACAATTCCCGTTCCATCACCCATGGTCACAAAATCAGCACAAATAATATACCATGCTTTTTTGTCAGGATGAGCATATGGAAACAATGGTTCGTATTCTTTATGTTCAAGTTCTTTACCTTTAAAACCATCTAAGAGATCGTAATCTTCTCCTTTTAACAATGTTGCAGCTCGTTGTTCAGCTAAGATCATTTCTTCTCCATGATACCTAACCTTAATGTATAATTCATCAGGATGAACAGCTAAAGCCACATTAGAAAGAAGTGTCCATGGCGTGGTTGTCCATGCTAAAAAATAGGTGTTTTCATTTTTTAATTTGAACTTAACAAAAATCGAGGGATCTTTTACAGTTTTATATCCTTGTGCGACCTCATGAGCGGAAAGTGCAGTGCCACAACGCGGACAATAGGGAACAACTTTATGACCTTTATACAATAATTTTTTGTTCCATGCTTGTTGTAATGACCACCATACAGACTCAATATAATCATTTTTCAAAGTGATATATGGATTATCCATATCCAACCAGAAACCAATTCTTTCAGTGAGATCAACCCAAGCATGTTCATATGAAAAAACACTGTTTTTACATTCATTATTGAATTTTTTTAATCCATAGGCTTCAATATCTTGTTTATCATTTAGCCCAAGTTTTTTTTCAACTTCGATTTCCACGGGTAATCCATGCGTATCCCATCCAGCTTTTCTTAAAATATAATGGCCATTCATTGTTTGATATCTGAGAACTAAATCTTTGATGACTCGAGTCAGAACATGACCTGGATGAGGCATTCCATTAGCGGTGGGAGGGCCTTCTAGAAATATATAAGGTGGATCATCTTTCCGTTGTGTGATTGATTTATTAAAAATATCTTGGTCTTTCCAGAATGAAAGCATGTTTTTTTCTACAGCTTTTGGTTTATACTTTTGAGATGCTGCTTGAATCATAGGATTTTTCACCAAAGAATCAGTTAGTTGATTTAAATAGTACGTGTTCTTGGAGAACTCACAAGTAATAAAACAGACCTATTAAAATGATTTGCATTACTTTTTTTGAAATAATCAAGGGTTAATACTTTGTGATATCCTCTAATTTCATAATTTCACGTAAGAATGAAGTTGCATAGGATCCTTTTAACAATGAAAAAGATAAAGTGACTTTTTGATGATTATGATAAACATCATCTTTTTCAATTGATGCAGAAAGATCATAAATTTTTGAAAGCAGCGATCGATAGGTTCCATATGATGAAGCAGCAGGAACTTCGGGAATGATAAAATCTCGAATATCAACTTGTTCCTCTTTGATGATTTTTTGTTGTATCCGTCCCATTTTTCCTTGTGCATAAGTTGATTCTGAACCCGGTACGATACAAGCGATGAGTGCTTTTCCTTTATTTATTTGCTGATTTACTTTATCAATATTTTGATCTGAAACCAAAATAGGATTGATATCTACTCCATCGTGAGTCACCGGTAAAATAATATCTCCGAGTATTGCTTGATGAAGTGGTATTTTTTGTTGTATACGAGTTGAAAGCATGCGATTAAATAAATATGATTGAAATGCATAAACAAACATGGTCAATAAATTCTTTGGTAATTTTTGTAATGCACCGGGAAAATCAGTTGGATCGTTCGTTAAATGTTGCAGCATTATCTTTTCAAATCGTAATCGTTTTGGAAAATTGTGAAAACCAGTTTTATAATCTAATGTTTCTGCTAATTCCTTTCGAGCAATGGTTGCATCTTTGCCTTCAAATTCTGAAATCTGAGTTAAATAAATGAGGACTGCTTTCTTAAAATCAGCGGATACCATTGCTCTACCCACTTTATGCGTTATTGGACGGATGCCGCCAAATCGTTGCACGCCAAAAAAATTTGGAAATCCCTTGATTGACTGAAACGGACGAATTAATTGATCAATGTCTTTTTGCTTTATTGTTGAAGAAACATTTCGGATGACAAGCGTGAACGAATTACCTTTGAGATCTCCAATGTGTAACCGTTTTTTGGTGTGATGAAGAATAATAACGTTTACATTAGGAATACTAATATTTTTGATTTCTTCTTTTGAAATCTTATAAAAACAAAGGAGTTGAGTTGTGATTGCTCGTTTATCTTTTGTTCCTGCAAATGAAATTCTTTTTTTTGAAATATGTAATTTTTTTGCAAATTCTCTGATAAGATCATTAGTCTCCCAGTTTTTAGCTGTTACCCGAACTAGAAGAAAATGGCCACTAGTATCTTTTAAAAAATCAGTAGAATCTTCATTGACGATAAAATCCTCTGGTTGATACCGGAGTAATCCTCCAATACCTGGATCTGAAGTGTAAAATGTAGATAATCCAATAGATTGTTCTACAGCTGAAGGTTGTATCATTAAATCTCAAAAAAATAGTATGAAACAAGATTATTTCAATGCTTTCTTTAATTGTTTTTTAAAGGTTTCCGTTTCTTTTTGCACTTCCTTTGTTGCTTTTTTGAGCAAATCAACAGGTGTTGATTTCGCACCAGTTATCAATCGAACATAAAGGATTCTGGATGGCGCTGAAGGATGCTTCGTTATCACTGAAGCATAATCAACATCATCATAAGAAAGCAATACCTGTACCAGAGGATTTAGCAAGGTTTCATTTTCCCCGATTACTTCGATCTCAAGTTGTTTAGAAGTATTTGTTATCACATTTG
>JAGXLH010000135.1 GCA_018334795.1 Thermoplasmatota archaeon | reverse complement strand
GGAAAGGCTCCTAATCAAGAGATTTATAAAAAATTATGTAATCCATTAATATCTGATGGCTGGGAAAAACTTCAAGAAACACTTGACTTACTTTCGTCTCTAGATACTAGAACCGTTATTCGGCATACCCTGGTTGATGATTGGAATTTAGATGATTCTTTTGTTTCTGATTATGCACGATTGATTAAACGAGCAGATCCTGATTTCGTGGAACCTAAAGGATATGTTTTTGTTGGTCAATCAAGACAACGAATGACTATTAAAAATATGCCTACTCATGATCAAATCAAACATTTTAGTACTCTACTCAGTAAAGAACTTGGATATCCTATTACAAATGAAAAATCTGATTCACGAGTTGTATTGCTTTCATCTCAACGAAAACCAAATATAATTAAAACTGGATAGAATTGTTAAATAACATTAATATTTATAGTCAGCTAAATTCTTAGTAATGAGGAATGAATGCACTAATCTGAATAATTCATTTATTCGATTTGGTGGAATAACTTTAGTGAAATTTGGTTCATTTTTTATAACTTTTTTGTTACTTTCACCCATTGTTTCCTTTCAACCTACTCAGGCTGAACATGTTGAATCAGCATCATATATTATTGAATTCACTTTCCCTGCGCTTTTACAAAGTATTTCAGATCAATCAGGTAAATTAGTTTCTAATGATTTTTTTCTCTCAACCCAATCCTTTCCAAAAATTAAGCAGATGCTTACTAATATTAGTCTCTTTCAAAAGGATGCTATCACTCAAATACTCACCATTATAGATCAAGAATTCACTGACCAAGATATGAAACAATATCAACTTTTATTCAATGGAGTATGGTTAAATCATCTTTCCATATCTGCTGTTAAAAAGATAGAACAATTTTCTTTTGTAAAACGAATAGAAAAAGATACAAAAATTAGTATTTCAAATCAACAAGTTCAATCAAATAGCAACACTACTATTCAAGCTGATCAAAAAATTGATTCTACACAAGTAATCAATGATTTATCTACGAACTCAGGAAAAAATATTTCCATTGCATTCTTTGATACCGGTATCGATTATAATCATCCTGCATTAAGTAATGTTTATCAGGGAGGATATGATTTTGTTAATGATGATTTAGATCCGTATGATGACCAAGGTCATGGAACTCATGTCATCGGTATCTCATCAGGTCAAAAAACCTTGAATTCAACTCAACAAGTAAAAGGAATCGCACCAAATGCATCAGTATATGCATTTAAAGTACTGGATGAAAACGGAGAAGGATACACCTCCTGGTTTCTTTCAGCTTTTGAACGGGCAATGGATCCAAATCAAGATGGAAACTTAAGTGATCATTTCGATATTATTTCCATTAGTGCAGGAAACCCAGATGGTTCCATATCAGATATGTTAAGCACTGCAGCAAGTCAAGCAGTAAATGCTGGGATCACCGTGATTGCTGCAGCAGGAAATAACGGACCAAGTATGAACACTTTAAGTTCACCTGCCATCGCAGAACAGGTTATTGCTGTAGGTGCATCTATTCAACACACACGTATTGCCCCATATAGTTCAAGAGGAGAACTTGCTAGATCAACAATTAAACCAGATGTAATTGCACCCGGTCATCAAATTACAAGTACCTGGCCGAATAATCAATATCAAACACTTAGTGGTACCAGTATGGCAACTCCTTATGTAACTGGAATCGTAGCATGCCTCCTTGAACAAAATCCTTTGTTAACTCCTTCTGAATTACAAAAGATACTTCATAATCATGCTAACTCATTAGGTTATAATGCAACCACTGAAGGATATGGACTAATCACTACGAATAAATCCTTTTTCTTAGAACCCTTAAAAAAAGTCAGTATACACTCCATGCAAAATATAAACTCAGAATATATGAAAATCAATCTTAGTATCCCACACATCGATACATCAATTAATATTTCAATAACTTTATTCAGTGCAGAACAGCAATTTCCTCAACAAATTTTTCAGATCAATAAGCAAACAAAAACACCATATACAGCAATTAATCTACCAATTAAACAGCTAAACTCCGGATATTATCTTCTGCAAATAAACCTCACTACCCAACAATCCGTCTCTCGATTAAAACACAATATTTTCCTAGAGAACGACAACCAAAGTCTTATCAGTTATCCTCATACAATTTCAGAATCAACTGAATTTTCGTGTAGCATAAATGATTATTCACTATCAACTACACCATTCTTCATTTTTTACGTACCGTTACGAACCTTACAAATCAAACGAGGTAATACCGTTACCTTCAACACCCCTCAAATTCATTTGAGCCGAAAAGAAATAAGAACCGCGGTTCTATTAATTTTCATCCCTCAAATTCCTATAAGAATCGAAAAACATAGCATACACGTAGTGAACACGGACCGTAATTAATCAGAAAGAACGTCTTCTCCTCCAGCAAACAACATTTGAATCATGGTATACATATCTTCAATTCCTAAAAATTCTTTTGAACCTGTTGAAATTAATTTTGAATGTGATTGAAAATCAATGAGCATGCGCACAATATCTTCATTGATTTGTCGATACATTGAAGAATGCTCAGATTGAACTGCTGATTCAAGACTATATGCATCATCTGCCCAACTCAGTACTTGCTCAAGATCCTCCTTTTCCAACACATCAGATTTTGAAAGCACACTAAACTGGGGAAGCCCAAGTCGAAAACTGGTAAACACAGATAATAATAATTGGCTGGTGAACCCAGAAGCTGATTTAGCAAGAATGGGATCAATTAGATAACAAACTACTGACTGTTGAGGTCGTAGGGTGGTAGCAATAATTCTTCCGGAATTCCGAAAGACAAATAATTCTAATTGGCCTGGTGTATCTACAAACACATAATCAGTTTTGAATGATTCAATGCTTTCTTTTACCTCATCAGTATTCACCGCGAGTAAATCCGCACAAGCTATTTGAGCACCATTTGGACCAAGTTCATGAGATTCCATGACTTCTTTTAATGAAATCCAATCACGAATATCAACATCCGGATCATATGGTAGATTCTCTGCTCCAGGGTCAAGATTAACCAGTATAGAATCAATTCCCTTTACATTCGTCCATTGATGAAAACGTTCGGCTAATGTTGATTTACCCGCACCAGCTGTACCAATAAAATACACAAAGGTTTCTTGTTTCATACTGTTGTTTTCACACCACGAATCTCTTTCATATGATCAATGCGTTTTTGAATCAGGTCCTTTTTTCCGATATCATGACGAATGTAAATATGATTACTATGAACAAAGTGTAAGGCATCTTCACAAATCTGTTCAGCACTACTAAGATCATCAGCAAAACCAACGATAGCAAGTGATCGGGAAGATGTTGTTTTAACATCATCATTATCCTGATTCACTGATGCATAAAATAATCGAGCACCAGCTTTTTTGATTTGTTCAGCATCGATTGTAATCTTTTTATCAGAAAGACTTTTTATTCCATATCCCTCGGGAACAACATATTTACACACCGTAGATTTCATATCAAAATCAAGTGAAAATGATTCTAATCTCTGATGAACCATCGCGTCACCAAGAGAAACAAAATCAGTTTGTAATAATGGAAGTACGTTCATTGCTTCAGGATCTCCAAATCTAGCATTAATCTCAATTACTTTTGGACCTGCGTTAGTCAGCATGAATTGTCCATAGATCGGACCAACATAAGCACAGTTTTCCTTTGCAAGTGCCGTGATGATTTCTTGTAAAATATGAACCGCGACATCATATTCCTCTTGGGTTAAAAAAGGCAATAATCCATCGTTATTTGAATACGAGCCCATACCACCCGTGTTTGGTCCTTTATCACCTGGTTGTAATCGTTTATGATCTTGAACTGCCGGAAGTGTTTTTAGGTTTTTTCCATCAGTGAATCCTTGGACTGTGAATTCTTCACCTTCTGCTTTTTCTTCAATAACTACTTTTGCAGATCCACCAATTTTTTCTTCAAAAATTTTATCGATATATTCAATAGCACCATCTAAATCAGTGAAATGATCCCCTGCAACCTTCACTCCTTTTCCACCCGTAAGACCAACTGGTTTTAACACCACATTTCCATGTAACTGTTCAATATATCGTTTTGCTTTATCTACATCAGTGAAACTTTGATATTTTAATTGACCATCTATCTGATACTTCTGAATTAGATCTCGCATCCATTCCTTATCCGTTTCAATTCGAGCTGCTTCCATCGTTGGAGCACAAACTGCAATATGTTGTGTTTGTAATGCATTTGTCAGCCCCCTTTCTAAGGGAGCTTCAGGTCCAATAAAAACTAAGTCAATATGCTGCTGTTTAGCATAATTTACTACCTGTTCAACATCAGTTTCTTTTATTTGTTTATAATCCTCTGCTACGTGTTTAATGCCAGGATTAACATTTTTCATGACACTAAACAAGGAAGCATCCTGAGATCGAT
>JAGXLH010000027.1 GCA_018334795.1 Thermoplasmatota archaeon | reverse complement strand
TTTTCCTTGTGGTGGACATAGAGACAACAAATCTACACAAAATTTGTTATTATATCTTTAATTCAAATTGAAACATGGTGAAAAAATGATAGCGGAATATAATCCAAATCGAGATTGCGAAGACTCCAAGGGAGCTTAAAAATGTCGTTTAAAAGAATTCTACTAATTAAGCCATCTGGGAGACATGGTCTATCTTTTGCGTTTGATATAATTCCTACCGGACTTGAGTATATTGCTGCATATGTGGAAGATGTAGTTGATGAAGTCAATATTATAGATTTGGAGATGGAGCCTAAGCCAATTCAAAAAACTGTTGAAAAATATTTGAACATACTTAAGCCAGATCTCGTTGGAATTTCAATGTCTGCAACAGAGCACAGTGAAGGATTACAAATTGCAAGATTTGCAAAGAATAAAGATATCACGACAGTTCTTGGTGGATATCACCCTACAGCAGTCCCCGATGAATTGCTCTCTCACCCGCAAGTAGACATCATAGTTCGAGGTGAAGGTGAACACATAATGCATGAACTGATTACAAAGGGGGATGCAAAATGTGTAAACGGTGTTTCTTATAAAGAGGGGAAAGAAATAATTCATAATCCGAATCAAGAATTCATCGAGGATTTAGATAGCTTTCCGTTTCCAGCACGACATCTCAGACGATACACGTATCATAATACGTTAATGCAGGATAGAAAACATGATGTGCTTACCACATCTCGAGGTTGCTGGGGTCGATGTAGTTTTTGCTGTGAACCCCATATGAGTAACAGTCATCAGCGATATCGTTCCCCAGAAAATGTTATAGACGAAATTTTTGAAATAGTTAAATTTCATAATGAGAAACCTCTCAGCATAGAGGTTACAGATCCGCATTTTATGGGGAACCCTAAACTCGTTGAACGATTTTGTGACATACTCTCAGAGAATGATTTAGATATAAGATTTGGCGTAAAGGTACGACCTGATTCAATAGCGAAACATCCTGAGATTGTACGAAAAATGATTGCAGCGGGGATAGAGGGCTTTGAAATGGGTATTGAAAGTCCAAATATGAAAGATATTAATTCAACTTCCAAAGGTTTAAAAACCGATGTTCACGTTAAAGCAGCTAATAATATTAGAAAATGGGGCGGATCTGCAGGGGGGACATTTGTTATTGGTTTACCCGAACAGACTGAAGATGAAATATTAAAATTCCCTGAATATGCTAAAAAAATCGGGCTTACAAGTTCAGCGTATGGTATTGCTACACCATATCCAGGAACAAAATTTTATGATGATTTAAACTCACAGGGGTTAATCTTTGAAACCGATTGGAATAAATTCGATGAAATGCATTCCGTATTCAAAACCAAACATCTGTCAAGCAAACGAACTGAAGAGCTAGCATCAATATGTATGGCAAAATTCTGGACAATAGATACGTTCATCGAAAAAGAACGAATACGTAAGAGAAAATACAAGACAAAAACACCATTAACAACGTTCATCGCTAACCGATTATCTGAACTAACATTTTCAGTTGATGCTGGCTCTCAACTTCAAGGAGGTAATTTTAGTCAGCATGCTCAGGAGTTTTTAGAGGCATCGCCAGACCCCGTAATTAAAAGGTACACTGAAACAGTAGGAATGCACAATGTCATAGAGATGTCCAGATTTTTAAGGTTACTTGGCGATCAAACAATACAAGTCACCGTGAAAAATAATGGAACGCCGCCTACAAGTTGGATTTTTAAAACCACAAAAGATACGGTGGAACATATTCAAGTTATTCAAGGCAAACTGAATGAAATTACAATTAATTTTAATGTAAATATACAGGATTTCCAATTAGATGGTCAACAAAACCTGTCACAGATTGATAATCTTCGAATTGTAGTTAAATTACTTTCGTCAAACAAAGGTATAAAACAACGGTTCAACATGATGAGGCTATTTGCTGCAGGCGGTATTGAGTTTATTAAATATTTAGGTACTAAGAAACATTTCAGATGGTATGGATTGCGGTAACTGGAAAAAGTGAACTTTTAGCGTAAAAAAATGCAGGGGAAGGGATTTGAACCCTTGGACCTCTGCAGGACAAGGCCCTGAACCTTGCGCCGTTGGCCAGGCTTGGCTACCCCTGCACCATGGTTTATTACTAGAAAAGGGAAAAAAGATGCGGACGCCGGGATTTGAACCCGGGCTGAGAGCTTGGAAGGCTCTAATCATAACCCCTAGATCACATCCGCAGTATGGTACCAATTTTTTTGTTGGCCAAGTAGGACATAGTGAATTCATTCATAAATTTTTTCTCTTATTTTTTAGTAGATATCTTTATTTCACTAGTTTCACAATCAAAAAACCCTAAAGTTTTTCGTTTAAGAATACTTGCTTTGGGAATGACAATAAAATCATGTTCATCATGATCTAGACTAAATCCATGAACAATTCGAATTTTTTCCATATCCTCTTTTACTACAACTCCACATTGGAATGTTGGAGATAATTGGAAATTTTCATCCGTTAACTCTTCTTCTTCAAAAGCAAAAGCATCATTCCAAATCAGGGCAACGATATCATGTTTCATGCTTAATTTCCCATTTTTCGATAAGTAACCTAAAATGAGTATTAAATGTTTATTATTACCTCTAATCAACTTGCTATCTTCAGAGAGTATCAAAATCTTAGATTACGATATTTTCTTCTTACGCCATCCCCATAACCTTGCTAAGGACATATCCTGCAGCCCAAATAGCAACGATAATGAAGATGATGACTACTGTTTCCCACCGTTTCATAAATACCCCATATAAAACTTTAAACGCTCATAAAATATAGTTTTTTCGGTCATCAAATCATTAATATTGTTTTAACATTTATAAAAAATATATTTAGATTTAGGAAAGATATGTTATACTGTACTCGAATATAAAAAAAAGAAAAAATGATTTCTCGTTCCCATCAAATTCAAATTGAAAAAATCATGTAAAACCAATAGAAAATCATCGATCCAGAAAGTGCGTAGACAATTGTGGAACAAATCTTATCGATTACTCTTTGAGATAAATTCATAGTGCATCCATCACAAAAAAAACAAACAAAAGCGGGGTTAAAATAGGTTTTTTGTTTGTGAATACGTAAATGCATATACGCCAGGTCACTGAATAGGATATATGCTTACAAAATATATAAAGAAAACTAGGAGAAAATAACAAAAGATAAAAAAAATAGAGAGAATAAATGATGAAAAAGTACCTCATTATTTCTTTTTTTCATCATCCTTTACTTCATAATCCGCATCGATTGTCTTATCCTTTTCATCAGATGACGGATGACCGGTCCACTCTTGCTGCTGACCAGATCCCGATTGCTGAGCATCAGATTGAGCTTGCTGTTGAGCAGCTTGTTGCTGTGCTGCTTCTTGATACACTCGAGTTCCAACATCCTGTAATGCTTTTTGCAAGGATTCAGTTTTCTCTTTGATTTTATCCATGTCATCACCCGTTAATGCTTCTTGCAATTCCTTCATCGCATCATCGATTTTTTGTTTTTCATCATCCTTGATTTTATCTTTTAAATCATCAAGTGTTTTCTTTGCTGTAGCAATTGCTGCATCACCGTTATTTCGAATTTCAATTTTTTCTTTCCGTTTCTCATCTTCTTCTTTGTGTGCTTCAGCATCTTTTTTCATCTTCTCGATTTCATCATCAGAAAGCTTAGTTGAACCCGTAATACGAATGGATTGTTCTTTTCCGGTACCTTTATCTTGCGCTTTTACGTTTAAAATACCATCTGCATCAATATCAAACGTAACTTCAATTTGTGGCATGCCACGTGGTGCTGGAGGAATCCCATCTAAATGGAATCGTCCTAAACTTTTATTATCTGATGCCATTGGCCGTTCACCTTGTAACACATGAATATCGACACTAGTTTGGTTATCTGCAGCAGTTGAAAAAATCTTACTTTTCTTCGCCGGAACCGTCGTATTTCGTTCAATTAAAGGAGTTGCAACACCACCAAGGGTTTCAATACTTAGTGTTAATGGAGTGACATCTAACAACACGATATCTTTATCCACATCACCTGAAAGCACACCACCTTGAATAGCAGCGCCAATAGCTACACATTCCATTGGATCAACATTTCGTTTTGGTTTCTTCCCAAAAATTTTTTCTACATGTTCCTGAACGTAAGGAATACGAGTAGTACCACCAACTAAAACGATGTGATCGATTTCACTTGTTTTTAACTTCGCATCATCTAATGCTTGTTTACAAGGTTTCTCAGTTTTTTCCACAAGAGGTCTAATAAGTTCTTCGAATTTTGCTCGTGTTATTTTTATCTCTAAATGTTTTGGTTCATTATCAATTACGGTGATGTATGGAAGATTAATATCTGTTTGTTTCTTAGATGATAATTCTTTTTTTGCTTCCTCAGATGCTTCATACAATCGTTGTAATGCTTTGGTATCTTTTTTCAAATCAACGTTATGGTCTTTTTTGAATTCACTTGCAAGAAAATCAACAAGTGCTTCATCCATATCACTACCACCAAGTTGTGTATCACCATTAGTAGAAAGTACTTCAAAAACACCATCTCCAACTTCCATGAATGTAATATCAAATGTTCCACCACCAAAATCATAAACTGCAATGGTATGATCTCCTTCTTTATCAAGACCATATGCAAGTGATGCAGCAGTAGGTTCATTGATGATTCGTTTTACGTTTAATCCTGCAATCTTACCTGCGTTTTTGGTTGCTTGTCTTTGATCATCATTAAAATAAGCTGGTACTGTGATCACTGCATCTGTTACGGTTTCACCAATGTATTCTTCAGCATCTTTTTTGATTTTTTGTAAAATAAACGCACTAATTTGCTCTGGTGAATAACTTTTATCAAGCATGTTGAGTTTTTCGCCAGTACCCATTTTTCGTTTTACCCGATGAACGGTTCCTTCAGTATTAGTAACTGCTTGTCTTTTCGCTGGTTCTCCAACGAGACGTTCTCCATCCTTTGTCATAGCAACAATTGATGGAAAAAAAGTTTGACCTTCTGCACTTTTAATGATGGTAGATTTTCCACCTTCCATCACTGCGACTTCCGAATTTGTGGTTCCTAGATCTATTCCAATAATTTTTCCCATAGTATCATATCTCCTCACGATGATTTCTTTTTAGCCACCACTACATGTGATGGTCTTAATACATGATCTTCAATCATATATCCTTTTTTAATTTCCTCAATTACGGTATTATCCTCACATTCATCTTGTTCAATGGTAGTTACGGCATGATGTAAATTATGATCGAATTGTTCACCAATACAATCAATATATGAAATATGTTCCTCATTGAAGAAATGCTCAATTTGTTTAAGAATAAGACGAAGTCCTTCTTTTGGATTTTCATCTTGTAATGCTTTTAGAAGTAATTCTTTAATATCAATGAATTCTGAAAGATATACTTGTTTAATTTCGATCTCAGTTTGTTTAAGATTTTTTTCAACTCGTTTTTGATAATTTTGATAATCGGCATAACTACGTAACAATTTATCTTTAGTTTCTTCAAGATCTTTTTTTGTTTTTTCAAGTTGATCTTCTAAGATTTTGATTTCTTCTTTATATTTTTTAATAGAATCCTCTTTTTTTGCCGATGAATCATGTTTCGTTTGCTTTTTTGATGATGTTGTTTTTTTTGTCATGCTAAACATGTCACCAAACAATATTTTTTTGTTTGAAAAGAAAAAAGAAAGGGGAATGATTAATTTATTTTTACATCATTCCTGGTGGCATACCGCCCATTCCGCCGGCTGCTCCGGGTGGCATACCTCCGCCACCGCCACCGCCGCCTTTAGAGGCGATGACATCATCGATTCTAAGAATCATAGTTGCAGCTTCAGATGCGGCAAAGACTTCTTGCAGGCTGATACGTAATGGTTCAACGACTTTTTGTTTGATCATATCGTCAACTTTGCCTTTTAACACGTTGATACCTGCGTTTTTTTGCCCTTTACTATGAGCGTTACGAATCTCAAGCATCATATCAATGGGATCAAGACCTGCGTTTTCAGAAAGTGTTTTTGGAACAATTTCAACGGCATCAGCAAATGCTTCGATAGCCATTTGTTCTCGACCGCCAACAGATGGTGCATATTCACGAAGTGCCATAGAAATTGCAATACTTGCAGCACCTCCGCCAGGTGTCATTTTCCCATCTTCAAGAGCTACTTTCACAACACTTAATGCATCATGTAATGCTCGTTCAAGTTCATCTGTGACATGTTCAGTTGATCCACGCAGTAAAATTGAGACCGCTTTTGGATTCTTTGCATCAGTGACAAAGGTCATTTTATCATCACCGATTTTTCGTTCCTCAACGATACCTGCTTTCCCAAGGTCAGCTGAGGTTAATCCATCTAGATTAGCTGCGATTTTTGCACCAGTTGCTTTTGCAAGTTTTTCCATATCGCTTTTCTTAGCACGGCGAACCGTATAAATTCCTTCTTTTGCAAGGAAGTGTTGCGCAATATCATCAACTCCTTTCTGGCAGACAAGTACGTTTGCACCGCTTTTCTTGACTTTTTCTACCATTTTCTTAATCATGGATTCTTCTTCGTCAAGGAATGCTTGTAATTGTGTTGGATCCTGAATTTGTATTCGTGCATCTACTTCTGTTTTTTTCACTTCGAAAGCAGCATTGATCAACGCGATCTTCGCATTTTTTATTTGTGTTGGCATGCCTTCATGAACTCGTTCTTTATCAAGAATAATTCCATCAATGATTTCAGTTTTGCTAATGCCGCCACCTTGTTTCTTTTGGATTTGGATGTTATCAAGATCTATTAAGGTTTCTTTTCCTCTTTTTTCAGCAACTTTTGTTACTGCATCCACCACGACTTCAGCAAGTACTTCTTTTTCACTGCTTGCACTTTTACTTGCCATTGATGTTGTTGCGATATCTAATAATGTTTGTTTATCATTTGCTTTAATATCGATTGCAAGTTCGTTAAGTACTTCAACTGCTTTTTTTGCAGCGAGTTGATATCCACTGTTAATAACAGTTGGATGAATGTTTTGATCAAGGAGTTCTCCAGCTTCTTTTAAGAGTTCGCCAGTAAGTACTACTGCAGTAGTAGTACCGTCGCCGCATTCTTCATCTTGTGATTTAGCAACTTCAACAATCATCTTTGCTGATGGATGTTCCACGTCTATTTCTTTAAGAATGGTTGCTCCATCATTTGTAATAACAACATCTCCCATGGAATCGACAAGCATTTTGTCCATTCCTTTTGGACCAAGTGTTGATTTGACTGATTCTGAAATTGCACGTGCTGCAGCGATATTGTTTTCCTGAGCGTTTTTTCCTCTTTCTCTTTTTGTCCCTTCTTTAAGAACAATTATTGGTTGTTGTCCTGACATCATAAGTTTTTTCACCTCTCCTAAAAATTTACTTTTAGAATTGCATGGGAATACAAACACTACTATATAAATATTATTGTGCCTGATGCCGTGTTTCACAATGCAGCTTATGCAATGGATCATGGGAAAAAACAAGATTTTTACAAAATTAACGTTCAGGGTACAAGAAATGTAGCTGATGGTTGTGTTGAAAATGATATTTCACATTTAATTTATACCAGTTCAGATGGAGTATACGGATATCCAAAAGAGGGTACGGTTATCTCAAAGGAATCTGCAAAGAAACCAATGAACTTGTATCAAAAAACAAAATGGCTTGGTGAAGTTGTATTACAAGAATATGATTCATTGAAAACTTCAACTATTCGTCCACCACTTGTTTTTGGACCAGGATCCCCAGATCTTAAAATTGCATTTGAAAACTTGAAAAAACAAAAATTCCCGTATATTGGATCCGGAAACCAACTTCTTCCAATTACCCATCCTATTGATGTTGCACAGTGTATGAGATTAATCTTAGAACAGGACAAACAAGGAGAAGTATGTAATGTTCTCAGTTTTCAAACAAGTATCATAAATTTTATAGAGACAATCACAAAAAAAACCGGGTTAACACCACCACAGAAACATGTTCCATTTGTTCTTGCTTACACTGCTGCTTTTTTCTCTGAACTTTTTTCAAAAAATCCAACACTAACAAGATTTAGAGTAAAGTCATTAGGTTGCACAAGGATCATTAATGCGGATAAAGCAACAAAACACCTTGGATACAAACCAGCATACGATTTTGAAAAAACAGTTGAAGACATCGTTCAATGGTACAATACGGAGATTAAATAATATTGGTTAGACCGAATAATTCCACCGGTCTATGGTATCTTTTAATTGAGTATAGATATGATTTTTTAATTGTTCATCAATCTTATACACTGCTTTTTTTACTTTCTTTTGAGATTTAACATATTTTTCAAAAATTGTTTTATTCTTTTCAAAGTCACCTAGATTTAATGATTTGTAAATATAATCCATTTGTTTAACTGGTTGTTTAATCAAATCTTCATATTTAATTTCAACGAGATTTTCCTTAGGAATTAAATCTTTTTCAGCAAAATATTTTGCAAACATTCGTTTATACATATTCACCATAGATTGTTCAAAAATTTCCCAGGGGGGTGGATTTTGAACAGTGTATAATATCATTTCTTTTTCGATGTTTCGTTTCATAGAAAGATACACATGATATGGATTCCGAATGATATGAACAAATTTAGCGTTAGGAAATAATTCAAGTAAAACTTTAATTCGGGATGTGTTTGATGGATTTTTTAACACTAATCTTTTATGATTATGAGCAAAACTTACTTTCTTAATATAATCCATATATACTTCTTTAAATTCAGTAATGGTAGATGCACTAACATTATTTAGATCAACAAAATTATTGTAATATTCCATGTTCTTTGGAAAACACCAACCATTGTAATAGGAAAATGGTGAAAGATTACCAAGTGCATATTCTTCTTCTTGAGGAAGATCAGCTCCCATGCAAACATCATCTTGAGGTCGTTTCTCAGGCAATGATGCATCAACAATCGATCGAAATAATTCGCCATATTTTAGAAAAAGAGCGGGAATAACGGTTTGTAACGTTGTTGGATAACCGTATCTAGGATCCTGAGTCATTAAATTATGTAAATAGGTTGACCCTGTTCTCCAATGACCAAGGATAAATATTGGTTGTTTTTTGATAGAAATTGGTTTAATATGTTTATTATAATATCTTCGTTCTAACACATTAAGTGGAGATTGAATGGAAGTAAGGGCTAGCGAATACATAATTCTTGGAATACCAATAAGACTGATCCGAAAACGGTTTTCTGCAAGCAATCTAAGAAGATTAGAAAAGGTGGATCCAGCAAGAGGTTCAAAGGTGACATCAAAAGGATCGATTTCAAATGTATGAATTTTTTTCATAAATTATTACTCCAATAAACAACTACAATTCGTTTAAATTATAATTTATTTATATTTTTCTATTATTTTGGATTAAAGGAAAAAATATAAAACTAATATAATTACTTTTTGAAAACAATTTATAAGCAATTAGGACTTGATGAGGTACCTAAAAAATGAACGATATCATTACTAGTAAATTTGTAAATTATCGACAATAGGTCAATTTATGATAAACAAATTATATAAACTAGTTATGCTAATCACAATATTGAACATCGTTCAACAATGCATTTGTTACTCAGGTAGGAACGCACCATGATCGATATACCAAAACAAAACCTTATTGAAATGTTCCGAACGGTTGCTTCAGAACATCACGATCAACCAGCAACATTTTTTAAAGGAAAATTTAAAACGTATGCAGATATTGAAACCGAAGTTAACAAACTGGCTAACGGCCTTCGAAAATTAGGTGTGAAAAAAGGTGATCGCGTTGCTGTTTACCTTCCAAACTCTCCTCAATTCTTCGTTACATTCTTTGCAGTACAATCCCTTGGAGCAATTTTCACTGCTTTTAATCCATTGTACACCGCCAGGGAAATCAAACAACGACTCAATGATGCACAACCTAAGATTTTTGTTACTCTTGACATGTTTCTTGACAAAGTTAAGAAAATCAAAGATGAAATTTCAGTTGAACACATTATTGTCACATCTGTTGCTAGAGAACTTCCAAGCTTAAAAAAACATTTATATACTCTAGTTACTGCTCGTAAAAAACAAACTTTATCTGGAAGCCTTAATTATACAGACGTGCTTGAATCTGGTGAAAATAAACCAATTGACACAAAAATCGATAATGAACAAGATATTGCCGTTCTTCAATACACTGGTGGCACCACCGGACTCTCTAAAGGAGCAATGCTTACTCATAAAAACCTTATCGCTCAAACAGTAGTTTTACAATACTGGAAAAATAAACTTGAAAAACAACCAGAAGGACAGATCAAAATCGCAGGAGTATTACCATATGCACATATCTTCGGATTAACTTCCTCATTTCTCTGGCCAGTTTCTGAAGGAGCATCTATTTATTTAGTTCCCGATCCTCGAAAACTCGAAGAGGTAATGAAACTTATCGATAAATATCGAATTCATTTCTTATATTGTGTTCCAGTATTCTTCCAAAAATTTGGTTCACACAAAAATATTTCAAAATATGATCTATCTTCAATACACCTTAGTATATCTGGAGGAGAAAGCCTACCTAAACAAACCGTTGATCTTTACGAAGAAAAAACTGGTTCTCTTTTAATCGAAGGATATGGCCTTACTGAAGCTTCCCCGGTTACTCATGTGAATCCTCCAACGAAAAAACATCGAAAAATTGGAAGTATTGGAGTTACCGTTCCAAACACTAAAGCAAAGATTGTTAACCCTGAAACAAATAGAGAAATCAATACTCCGGGGGTACCTGGTGAACTGTGGGTTAAAGGGCCAGGTGTGATGAAAGGATACTGGCAACATGAAGAAGAAACAAATGATGCTTTAAAGGATGGATGGCTTCGCACCGGTGATATAGCATCTCAATCACCTGAAGGATATTTTAAAATACTTGATCGATTGAAAGATATGATTATTGTCTCTGGATTCAAAGTATGGCCAAATGAGGTGGAAGATATCTTACTTACTCATCCTGCTATTCTTGAAGCAGCAGTTATTGGTCAGAAAACAAAGTTGGGAACCAAACTTAAAGCTGTCATTGTTCGTAGACCCGAGCAGAAAAAATTATCGCTTGATGAGATCAGATCGTTTTGTAAACAGGAACTAGCGGCTTATAAAGTACCAAAATTCGTTGAATACCGAGATGAACTTCCTCGTTCTTCTGTTGGAAAACTACTTCGTCGTAAACTTCGTGGAGATGCCACCTAAACTCTTTTTTTTGAATACTATGAATCCTATTTCCTTTTTTTATTATATTTTTACAAAAACATATAAAATAAATTTCGATTTTGAGGATGTCTTTATATGAATGAAATCATGAAAACCTGTAAAAAATACAAACGATCAGGTATCGCTACAATCGCAAAAAAAATGGGATTATATCCCTATTTTCATCCGATTACCAGTGAACAAGGACCACTTGTTAAGATGGAGGGTAAAGAAATCATCATGCTTGGTAGTAATAATTATCTTGGCATGACCGGTAATAATCAAGTAAAATCTAAAGCAATTAGAGCAATGCAAGAATTTGGGGTCGGTACCACAGGATCTCGTTTGCTTAATGGAACGTTTGCACTTCACGATTCCCTTGAACAACGATTAGCTAAATTTTTAGGAAAACAAGATTGTGTCATATTTTCCACTGGAATGCAAGCTAATCTAGGAACTATCTCTTCATTATTACTTTCTATAGACGATTCTGTTGTTATCTCAGATGAATTAAATCATGCATCAATCATTGATGGTATTACCTTAGCTAAATTACCGAAGAATCGGAAAGTTATTTTTTCACATAATGATGCTAATGATTTAAAACAGAAATTAAAAACCGTTCCAAAAGGTAAAGGAATCATTATAACTGAAGGTGTTTTTTCAATGGAGGGTGATGTACCCCCCTTGGATAAAATCACTGAACTTGCAAAACAATATGATGCTATGCTTTATGTTGATGATGCCCATGGAATTGGAGTACTTGGACCTGAAGGAAGAGGAGCAGCAGCAAAATTTAAGGTAACAAAAGAGGTAGATATTTTGATGGGTACTTTTTCAAAAAGTTTTGCTTCAAGTGGTGGGTATATTGCAGCTGATAAAGCAGTATGTAATTGGGTTCGTCATCATGCTCGATCCTTTATTTTTTCAGCTAGTATGCCTCCAGCAAATTGTGCAACGGTACATGCCGTATTAGATCTTATTGAAAATGATAATTCATACCGGGAAAATTTATTATGTGTTGCTGATAAAATGAGAAAAGGTCTTGATGATCTTGGTTTTGAAATTGGCTTATCCACTACACCAATCATTCCTATTATTATCGGAGATGAAATGAAAGCGTTTAAGTTTTACAAAAAATTATTTAATCATAAACCAAAAGGCATCTTTACTAATCCCGTCCGTGCACCTGCGGTTCCTAAAGGAAGAGAACTAATGCGTACGTCTTACATGGCAACGATGACTGAAGATCTTATCGATGATGCTTTATCAATTTTTGAAACCGTTGGTAAAAAAATGAAATTTATCTAATTTTTAAAATAGATTATTTAAGTCTGGTGAAAAAAAGTATGGATAAAAAAGTGATTTTACTTACTGGTGCATCTTCAGGTCTTGGAAAAAGTACTGCGGACTATTTAACAAAAAAAGGATATATTGTTCTAGGAACAAGTAGAACTGCGGCACATCCAGATGAAATCCGAATTGATGCAAATACTTCGTTTCCACTCATGATCAAAATGGATGTTACTAGTGAACAATCAATTAGTCAAGTAATCTCATTTATTCAAAAAAAGTTTGGAAGGATTGATATTCTTATTAACAATGCAGGATGGGGTATATCTGGTCCAATTGAGAAAACTTCAATTGATGTAACGAAATCATTATTTGAAATAAATGTTTTTGGGATGTTACGAGTAACTCAACAAGTTCTTCCCCTTATGAGAACACAAAACCAGGGTTTAATTATCAATATTAGTTCAATAGGAGGAGTTATTGGGCTTCCTTTTCAAGGGTTGTATAGTGCAAGTAAATTTGCTGTTGAAGGCATTAGCGAATCGTTGCGAATGGAAGTTTCGCAATTTGGTATTAAAGTTGTTCTTGTTGAACCTGGTGATTTTAAAACAAGTTTTACTAATAACCGAAAAAAAATCTGTAGTTCTTCTTCAACTTATGCTCAATTACTAAAACGGACAACAACGGTGTTTGAACATGATGAACAAAATGGGTGTGATCCTATTCTTCTCGCTTTTAAAATTGAAAAAATTATTCGTTCTTCCCATCCAAAAGTAAGATATCGAATCGGATCGTTTTCCCAAAAATTAGTTGCTCGTATAAAGGGATTTATCTCAGATAAGATAGTACAATGGATACTAATGAAATATTATAAGGTGAAATAAACTATCTTTTTTGAAAATTGCTGAATGTCTCCAATGGTTTTTTAAAGTGGATTTAGATTAAGGGTTTATGAAATATAAAGGAGAAAACCGAAAATATGACCGAAGTTTACTTTCAGCTTTTCGACTCATCTTTATTGTGTTAGTTGCTTTTATAGTTTATTCCATTTCTCTGTTACCAACTATTCTTATTATTGGAGGCTATCTTTACTTTACGTTCAATTTTTTTACCTATTGGTTTATTCCATTATTTTTTCTCCCCTTTGTTTTGTTTATTTGTTATTTTGTGTTAGTAATCTCTTTTATGGTGTTTACAGCATTGACAATCAAGATTTTACATCTTGCTTATAAACCTGGTAAATACAGTAAATCCATTAAAAATAAAAACACGTTTCATTATGTGTTATATTACGTTCTTTATCGACCGACAGCAAAATTAGTCACTCTAATTTTTATTCCTCCACTATATTCACTGTATCTTAAAATGGTGGGAGCAAAACTTGGCAAACAAGTTTTTTTTGGAGAACGCACGACGATTTCAGATCCTTGTGTATTAGAAATAGGTGATAGAACATTAATTGGTGGAGGTGTAACGATAATGGGCCATTTAGGAGAAGATAAATTTATTATTAAAAAAGTAAAGATTGAAAATCATTGTCTCATTGGCGCAGAATCACTGATTATGCCAGGGGTAATTATGAAACATCACTCAGTAGTTGGTGGAAAAAGCTTGGTGACAAAAAATAAGATTTTAGAAGAACACACCATGTATGGTGGCATTCCCGTTCGAGAAATTAAAAAAAATAAATAAGAAAGATATATCCAATTTTTTTTTACATATAAAAAAGATGAAATGAGTTAAGTATCACAATTACAATCATCCTTTAACAGGGTTCATACTATGAAAAAAGACAACTAATGGAAAAGAAACTATGACACGATATCGAGATGGATATAAAGGCGGAAAACAAAAATATGATTTCTCCCTGAGATCAATACTGAGAATTAGTTCACTACTGATCATTCCCATCATCACCTACACAATCGGACTCTTTCCCCTTATCTATATGTTCCTTTATGTTGTTGATTTCGTTTCACTTTCAAATATCATTCATCTATTTTTGTTTACCAACTTTCTGGTCATCCTCTTCTTTCTTTTTATCATATTTGAAACTTTTATCCCAGGTTTAGTTATCCGAATATTTCGTATTAAAGCAGATGAAGGTAAACACGAACTCTCCATATTAGATTGGAATTTTTATAAATATTCATTATTTTTTGCATTATACCGCCCCTCACTTAAACTTATAGGAGTCTTTCCGCTAATACCATTACGAATTCGTTTTTTAAAACTTGTTGGATTACAAATGGGTAAAACAAGTATGGTATCTGGAGCAGAACTCATTCATGACCCCTACATGGTAGAGATTGGTGAACAAACACTCATTGGTGGATGGACTCAAATCGCAGGTCATTTAGGAGAAAAAAAATTAATAATAAAAAAAGTAAAAATTGGTGATCACTGTCTAATTGGTGCAAAATCATTTATTATGCCCGGTGTTGTCATCGAAAATAACGTAACGGTCGCCTTAAATAGTGTAGTCATTAAGGATATGCGGTTAAAAAAAGGGGGGACCTACGCAGGTATCCCAGTTAAAGAAATAGCAAAACGAAAAACATAATGTTATTTCTACTTGTCTTCATTAACATACCAGGAAACCATGTCCTCAACGGTTTTATCAAGATCATAATTGGGTATAAACCCAAGTTCTTTTTTTGCCTTAGTCCCATCAATAATCCTACTTGTCCCAAGTTTGATAACCCGAAATCTAGTTAACGAAGGCTCATTTCGAGCTACTAATTCAGAAAGATATCCCATTAGATAGGCAACAAAAAAAGGGAAGCATTTCTCAGGAGGATCAATATTAAGTCTTTCAGATATTGCTTCAAACATTTCTCGAATGGAACACGTAAAACTAACCACATTGTACGCTCCTTCTTTTTCCTTATCCAATGCTAAACGAAAAAGTTGCGCCACATCAGCGGGATGTACAACCGAAATATATTTTTCTCCCTTCCCAATATATCCTGCTTTACCATTTTCAACTTTTGAAACAAGGATTCTTGTTGGTTTACCTCCAGCACCAAATACCATAGGAGGTCTGATAATCGTTGTTTTAAGGGTCGAATATTCTTTTAGCACGTTTTCTGATAAAATTTTTGTATCCCCATAATCATTTAACGGTTTTGGTGTCGGACCATCCGACTCCTTGATTGGATCAAGATTATTTGGAAATCCATAGATACCAGCAGTACTAGTGTACAACAAACGATTTATATTATTTTCTTCACAAGCCTCTGCTACATTTCGAGTACCTGTCACATTTATATCATAAAATGTTCTTCGTTTTCCCCAATCATTTGCATATGCTGCATTATGAATCACTGCATCAACGTTTTCAATTGCGGGTTGCAATGAAGGGAAATTTGTGATATCTCCAGTAAATGTTTTTGTTCCAGGAATAGTATATTCTTTCTTTCTAGTTAGAGAATATAATTCATATCCATGATCAAGTAATTCTTTGACAATATATGTTCCGATGAAACCAGAGGCACCAGTGATAAGAATTTTCATAACAATCAAAAGAAGAAAGTATCGAAGAGTTTAAAAAAACTCCGATTACTATAAATAAAACGAATAGCTTCCTGATTGCAAGGTACCTTATGAAAGAAAAAAAAGTTCTTGTTGTCGGCGGTGGAGCTATAGGTGGAGTTACTGCGGCTCATATGGCCGAAGCAGGCTATAACATTACCTTATTTGACATAGATAAAGACCACGTCAACGAAATTAACAAACATGGATTACTTATTGAAGGATTTGACGAAAAAAAGAAAATGCATGTTCATGCAACTTCTACTCTTTCAGACAAATTTGATATCGTATTTCTTTCGGTGAAAAGTCCTCACACCAAAAAAGCAATTGAAATGGTACAGCCACATTTAACTGATGAGACACTAGTGGTATCGTTACAAAATGGGATTAATGAAGAAGAAATAGCAAAGATGATTGGATCACATCGAACCATTGGTGCTGTTGTTGGATGGGGGTGTACAAATGTTGCACCAGGTCATTTAAAATTAACATCTGAAGGTACATTTAACATTGGGCGATTAGATGAAAAAATTACTCCTGAATTAAAAGAAATAAAAAAAATGTTGGAGACCTATACTACAACGACAATTACAGACAATATTATGGGTCATCTTTGGACAAAATTACTAATTAATTGCGCAATTGCACCCGTCGGAGTATCATTTGGAGCTGAAGTAAATGATCTTGTAAATGATAAAAAACTAGTTCCGATAATGATAGG
>JAGXLH010000134.1 GCA_018334795.1 Thermoplasmatota archaeon | reverse complement strand
AAGTTGTAAATGATCAAGAGCCTAAGGATATTGTAGATGCTGATTTCTATTTCATTGATAAGATTGGATTAAATAATCATCTTTCTCCCTCTCGTTTAAACGGATTGAATGCTATTATGAATCGAATTAAAACAGATTCAAAGAAATATGCTAATGGCGATTGATTCATAACTGAGAATTAATTGTTTCTAAACACGCACATAAATAAGGCTTATAATCCTGGATATGTTACGTATGGTTGGTGAGAAGAGATGGTAAAAGCAATTTGGAATGATATGGTTATTGCTGAAAGTAATAATTGTGAGATTGTTGAAAATAATTATTATTTTCCACCTGAAGATGTGAACAAACAATACCTTCGTGAAAGTGATAAGCATTCAATGTGTCCATGGAAAGGAAAAGCAAGCTATTATGATGTTGTCGTAGATGATGAAGTGAATAAAGATGCAGCATGGTATTATCCAAATCCAAAACCTGCTGCGAAAAAAATCAAGGATTATATTGCTTTTTGGAATGGTGTAGTAATCAAAAAGTAATATGAATTGATGTGAAAATGATGAATGAAGATGATTTAGATTATACTACTCAGTTTTTTCAAAAAAATATTGATGTTGAACAGTATGATGATTTTGTGTTAGGTGCAGATGTTGGTGGCACTACGACTAATATTGCTGTTGGTGGTACAAAGAATAATGCCATCATGTTATTATTTTCACTTAATTTTGAAACAAAAAATCTTTCTTCTCTTCTTCCAGCTTTAAAGCAAACACTTTCATTTGCAAAAAAAGAGTATGATTTACATGTTTCCAGGGGTTGTATTGGTGCTGCAGGTATTGTTTCAGATGATCATTCATTTGTTGATTTAACAAATATATCTTGGAATATTGACACAAAAGATCTTATTAAAAAAACTTCAATAGATGCCTTATTCATTCTCAATGATTTTCAAGTTCTTGGCTATAGTTTAAATACCGTTGATGTAAACGATGAAACTGAAATTATGAGCATTCGAAAAATAGAAGAGATTAAAACGAAAAAACCTCGAGTTTTATTAGGAGGAGGAACGGGTTTAGGAAAAACAATATTGAGATATGATACAAAAAATGAATTATTTCATGCTTTTGAAAGTGAAGGTGGACACGTTGACATTCCAGTGCATACTCCATTTGAATTGGAATTAATTGAATCAATACAAAAGAAAAAACATCCGCAATATCCTGTTTCGTATGAAGATGTTCTTTCAGGTAATGGATTAGTTGATATCTATTCATTTCTCCGATTAAAAAAGTTGTATAAAAAATCCAAATATACCGTAATTGTTGATCAATCAGAGGATAAACCTTCATTGATTAGTAAATATCGTTTGGATGATGAGTATTGTAAAGAGACATTTCGTTTATATCGTCGTTTCTTTGCTCGTTGTGCAAAAAATCTTGCCCTTGAGTCCGTGGCATTTGGTGGAGTGTTTATAGCAGGTGGAATTGCTGTAAAAAATAAGGATATCTTTCATTCTAATGAATTTAAAACTGAATTCAATCAGAGTTTCATGCAATCAGAATTTCTTAAAAAAGTACCCTTATATTTAGTTTCTAATTATTATTTGAGTTTGCAAGGTGCTTGTTTTGCTGCCGCGAATGCAAAAGTTATTTTAAATAATCAAAACAACAATCAAAGGAAGTGGTGAAAAAGGATGAAGCAACTTGAATTTCATTTTGATCATAGTATAGTATCTGATGAACAAAAAAATCAACTTACTTCTCAGATTCTTGAAGAAATAAAAAAAATCAGGCAGGCTACTGAAAAAGAATATGATGACGACAGAGCATCAGTGAATCTCCCTGTTGATAATGCTTCGTCACAAAATGTTTTGAATCTTATTAAGGAAAAAAACAAGTTAGATCCACGTTACATTGTGGTTGTTGGCATTGGTGGAAGTAATCTAGGGACATTAGCAGTTTTTGAAGCTCTTTTGGGCAAAAAACATAATTTGAAATCAAAGGGAAAGAAATTATTGTTTGCTGATACTGTTGATTCAGATCTTATTAATGATATTATCCGCATCATTGAACCTGTTTTGAAAAACAAGGAAAACATTATTTTAAATGTAGTTAGTAAAAGTGGAAGTACGACTGAAACAATTGCGAATTTTGAAGTACTTTTAAATTTATTAGAAAAATATAGTGATAATCCTGAGGAATCAGTGGTTGTTACTACTGATTACGATTCTAAATTGTGGCATCTTGCCAAAGAAAAAGAGTATTCTGTGTTAGAAATTCCGAAAAAAGTTGGTGGACGATACTCTGTGTTTTCTGCTGTTGGCTTATTTCCACTAGCTATGATTGGTGTGGATATCAAGCGTTTACTTGATGGTGCGAAACAAATGAGAACGCAGTGCTTACAACAGGATTTGGAAAAGAATCCTGCCGCGGTTGCTGCAGCTTGTTCATATCTTCATTTTAAAGAAGATAAAAACATTCATGATTTGTTCTTGTTTAGTGATGATTTGGAATCCATTGGAAAATGGTATCGTCAACTTCTCGCTGAAAGTGTTGGAAAAGAACATGATCTATCTAATAATCAGGTTTTTACTGGGATTACTCCAACGTATTCTATAGGTTCAACAGATCTTCATTCCGTTGCTCAATTATATCTTGGTGGTCCCTTCGATAAGTTCACCACTTTTGTGCAAGTAAAAGACAATAAACAAGAGGTGAAGATTCCTAATTATACCGTGTATGATCAATTAGTACAAGGAATTCAAAAGAGACCGATGCAAGAGATAATGGCTGCTATCTATCAGGGTGTAAAAACTGCGTTTGTGAAAGGAAATCGGCCATTTATGGAAATTGTATTACCGGATAAATCTGAGGAAAACATTGGTCAGTTTTTACAGTTTAAAATGATGGAAACTATGATTCTTGGAGTTTTACTGAGGATCAATCCATTTGATCAACCTAACGTTGAAGCATATAAAAAGGAAACAAGAAAACTATTGACCGAAAAAGATTTGTGAGGTTCCTATGCTAATTCTTGCGATAATTCTTGCATTTATTCTTGGGTTAGTCCAGTTTTTTAGTGAACAGATTGTGAATACTTGCGGGAAATATTATACGCATGTACTTTCGTTTTCGGCAGGAATTTCAGTAACTTATCTTTTCGTTGATTTGTTCCCTGCTTTTAGTATCAATGCAGTTGAAACAAACCAGTTTCTTTTTGTCACGGTTCTTATTGGTTTTATCTTCATTCATCTCATTGAAAAATATGTGTATCAACATAGCAAGGACGATTCAATTGATAATCGATTAGAAGTACTTAATCAATTTACTTCAGTGTTTTATCATGTTGTACTCGGTATTGTCATTTTTGATTTTTCGGAAAAAAGCATAATAAAAGCGGTTTTATTGTTCGTTCCTATTGTTATTTTCACTGGTGTAAGTACGCTTCCGGTACGAAGACATTCCTCTTCACTTATTCGATTTTTTGTTTCATTGTCCACACTTGTTGGAGTCATAGTGGCATGGGTGTTATTTGATTACATTCAGGGATTTATTCTGAGTGGTTTAATTGGTTTTGTGATTGGAGGATTATTATTTTCTGTAATTCGACATTCTATTCCTCACGGAAAAAAAGGAAAACCACTCTTCTTTGTGATTGGTGTTTTAGTGTATACACCAATTGTGTTGTGGACACTGTTATTATAGATTTTACAAGTGCATCATTTCAGGTTATACAATAAAACCACTTCTTCAGTAGTTAGAGGTCTATCATAGATACGTAAATCATCTATTTTGCCGTCAAAATAATGAATTTCTTTGTTCCAGAATCCTTTACCAAGAAATAAAGATTCATGCATAACTGCATCTTTAAAAAATTCTGCAGTAAAGGCATTTGCAAAGTTATAATGTCGGTCAAAAATTTCTCTTCCATTTAAATATCCTGTGTTGTATCCTATGTTGTTATAATATCCTACAACGACAACAAAATGATACCACTCATTTTCCCTTAAATTTTTATTTGAATCAAAACACAAAGAGGGGTATAATTCACAACCATTTGAAAAAAAGGTAAAATAAATTCTTTTTGATTGATTATGCAGAGGATCATGGCCGAGTTCAATGATTAGTCCACCATTAGCATTATTAATCACATTACACGGTGTTTGCTTACCATATTGTAATAATGGTGCGACTGCATTTTTTGTTGGAATATAATCACTTTTGAACCAAAAAGAAATCGTACCTTGGTCTATATCTTTGTAATGTTCAGGGGGTGGTGATTGGTTATCTGGTATTTGGATGTAATCATTTATTCCATCAAAATCCAGTGCTCCGTTTATTTTTCCCTGTGTCCAGTTTGCTCCATATACGGTGCCGCTAACATCGTATTCTGAAGAATCTTTTGCAATATGACCATTTTCTTCATCGAATGTATAGTGGGCGATTAATCCTCTGGAAATATTGGGTGTTTCTTTATTTATATCATTGAAACAACCAGTTAACA
>JAGXLH010000133.1 GCA_018334795.1 Thermoplasmatota archaeon | reverse complement strand
CCCATGAAAAGAATCGTTCCCGTTTCTTTATGTTGTAACATGAACAAAAATGGATGATTGCAATCAAAGGTAATTCGTGAACTTGTTCCTCCATTGACTGAGGTTACCATAATCACAGCTGTTGCTGCAGCTGCTTCTGTTCCCACTTCATTTACATCAATATATGCTTTATGAAGAACATCACTAATGCGAAGATCTTTATTTCCGGTTATTCCCGAAAAATCAGCACTGCTTGAAAATGCTTCTCGAATTCCTAGTGCTTGAAGATATTGGTTTAAATTAATAACGGGTGTTTCAATTTTGAATTTTGGTAAATAGATATCGACTTCTTTTTTGTCCATTGAATCAAACCAAGAATTATATGCTGTTTCATTAAGATTATTGATAACTTTTGAAAGATTAATCCCTTCTTTTGGAAGACCGATGATCATTGATATTTCATTTCCGGCATACGGAAGTTCAAGCAGTTGTAATTGTTCAGTTTCAGTGTAATTGAATCTATCCTCAGTACCAGTTAGCATCATGGTTGATACATTTGTTTTCTCCCCTGTAGAAAGTTCAAATTCCCGATCAGTTGTATTTGCTTCATCGAATTGTACTTGCCACGTTCCATTAAAATAGATTGCATTCGTTAAAATCAATCGACAGAGATCCGGATCGATGTTACCTGGCGATATCAGGTCTTTGATAAGATTATTAGTATTATTTTCCACCCATTGGTTAATGATTTCAGCAGCTTGTACTTTTTTTGAAAAATCAACACGTTGGGAAGTTGCTTGATAATATGTTTCAACAGTATCAAGATAGGTGTTTAAGATTTGATAATCTTCTCGTATCCAAAGTGCATTAGCCGTGCTTATCGTATACTCATCATTTTGATTTAAGTATTTATACAGAAAGTGCACATATGAATGAAATGATTCGTTATCTTGTAAGATATTAAGGACATCTGCCATTTCACTTGCTGTTGGTCCTTCAGATCCTTCATAGGTCATTGCAAGTGCGGTAAAAACACTATATGGCGAATAAAAAAGATCACTTTCCATTGGTGGATTTTGATATAATTCTCTGAAAAAGTTAAATGAAAAGTCATTAATGGTTTCTGCATATGCTTCAGATTCCATCGCGGTTAATGATGGAAGATCATCCGGGTTTTCATTTGGTATGTTTTCATTGGATACATTTGATTGATTCATCAGAACAAAAATAATACCTGAAAAGAGAATGAGAATTGATACTACTATTCCAAGAACAAACGTTGTTTTCATCATTATCAAACTTCTTATTTTTTATAAAATGCGTGGAAGGTATTTAAATGTAAAGAACTCGTTTGGTAAATAGCAAACGACAAAAATGCTGGATACTATAAAGAACTGATATCCTTTCTATTATTTTCTGAAGTAAACGTTCATTCGCCAACATATAATATAGTAGTAGCAGGAAAGGTAATTTTTGCTTATGTTTTTTTAATGAGATTTTTTGTACTCATCTATTAGCGTTATCATTACTACATATGCATTCTTTTGTGGTTTCCTAATAAAAATTTAACAGAACAGATTATACCATCCTTTTATGTAATTATTTAGGAGTAGAATCACGTTAGCAAAAGTTGTAATCTTTAGTTCTAAAACTCTACAACAATTGGTTGTAATGAAAAAAGACAAATACATTTATGTAAAAAGTGCGTACTCACAAAAAAATAAAATCATATCTATCAAATATATACTTAGGTGAAAATAAATCATATGACTGATATATCTCCTTCTGAAAAAGATATTAGAACATTTCAACAAAAAATATTTCAGTTTTACAAAGAAAACAAACGAGACCTTCCTTGGAGAAAAACAACTGATTCGTATAAAATACTAGTTTCTGAATTCATGCTTCAACAAACACAGGTATCTCGAGTTATCGAATATTACACACGATGGATGAACGCCTGGCCAACAGTTAAAAGCCTTGCAATTGAATCATATAAAAAGGTGTTAAACGCCTGGATGGGTCTTGGCTACAACCGTCGAGCAATGTATCTACATAACACTACAAAAGTGATTGTTGATGAATTCCATGGTGATGTACTCACTGCAGTAAAACATTATGAAAAACTTCCAGGAATTGGATTGTATACTTCTAAAGCAATTCAGATTTTTGCTGATAATGCTGATATTGCAACGGTTGATACCAATATCCGCCGGATTTTCATTAGCGAATTTGATTTAGATGAATCTATTTCTGATAAAGACTTATTCACTCTAGCAAAACAATGTCTTCCCTCTGGGAAAAGCAGAGACTGGCATAATGCACTGATGGATTACGGTGCGCTTCATTTAACCAGTAGAAAAACAGGTATCAAACCAAAAACACAACAATCAAATTTTCAAGGATCAGATAGACAGATTCGAGGAAGAATCCTTCGATTACTCTTAAAAGAAGATCAATCAGCATATCAATTACAAAAAGAACTCAAGGTAGAATCAGAACGATTATCAAAAATTTTAAACAAAATGGTAGATGAAAAAACGGTAGGTAAAACAAACAAGAACTATCATGTTCCTCATTGATAAGTACACAAACAATTTTATTAATAAGAGAATTCATCTTTTTTTCTTATCTTATGAATTCTGATACTGGTGAAGGCAGATTCGCTGGAATGTACGATTTAGCCTTTAATCCTGTGTTAAAACACGTGCATCAACGAATTGTACAGTTAATGAAAAATTATGAATGTCAATCTATTGTTGATCTTGGATCTGGAACTGGTGCTTTGGCTCGTGTCCTTACTAAAAATGGGTTTTCAGTCACTGGAATTGATGCATCATCTCAAATGATTGCTGTTGCTAGAGAAAAATCACCAGATTCCATACGATTTATTCATGCTGATATTAATTCTATCAATCATGCGGATATGATGTTTGATGCCGCTAACATTAGTTTAGTACTCCACCCCAACTCCGCAGAAACCATTACAAAAATAGTAATGAAAGCAAAAAATTTGATCAAACCCGATGGTGTCATTTTTATCACTGATTATGGGAACGGAACTGGTTTCTCTGGAAAAATAGCAAGTGGATTAATGCAAATGATTGAATCTTTTACCCGGGAGGATCATCGACGTAACTATTTTTCATTCATGAAACTAAAGGGTATACACATGTTTTCATCATGGCATGAGTTATCCGTTATTGAAAACTATCACTATTTTCATGGAGCCCTTCAAACAATAATCGTTAAATTTGAGAAAAAATAAAAACAAAAAATCTAACAATTTTGTTAAAATACATGATATTTATATCATAATATTTATTAATCAGATAAGCCATTATTTACATAGTGATTTTTAATGGGAGGAAACCACAATAAAAAATACGCTGTATTATTCCTCTGCGGAATTCTTTTTTTCTCACTAATAATTTCATCACTACCCATTTCTGCAGAACAACATGCAAAAACAATTATCGTAGATAAAGACGGATCCGGTGATTATACTACGATTACTGCCGCAGTAGAGGCTGCTCAACATGGTGATACAATTGTTGTTCATGATGGTGTGTATGAAGAAACTGAGATCCTAATTGATAAAACGATTACGTTAACTGGTGAAACCATCTCGTCAACTATTATTTCAGGTGATGAAACTAAAACGATTCTTAACATCCAAGCAGATAACGTCGTGATTTCAACCTTAACTATATCTGAAGGAGGAGATTGGGGTGGGGAAAATATAGCTGTATTTGCAAATTATATTGTTCTTTCAGATACTGTGATTGAGCAGGGGAACGGAACAGGGATAAGTATTCATAATTCAACAGGATCAATTATAGAAAACAACGTGTTTACATCTAATCAAGAAGGAATAATGTGTTATAATTGTAGGGAAACAACAATTTCAAACAATCAAGTTTCAGATAGTATTGCAGGCATCTATCTTTACAATTCCATAGATATGCTTGTTGAAAAAAACAGTGTTTCAACTTGTAATAAAGGAATCTATTTAGAAGAAAGCAATGATAATCTTATTCAACTAAATGATCTCTCTAGAAATGATCAAGGAGCATTTATTTCATACTCATCAGATAATTTTTTTACTGAAAATAATTTTATTTCAAACAGAGAACATGCGAAATTTACCACCTGGCTTTCACCAACCGGCCTTCAAATTAGTAAATGGAATGCAAATTATTGGGATAACGCAATAGCATTTCTTCCGAAATGGATTCCTGGAGTTCTTTTCATTCGTACGTATAATCCAATTGGTATTTTTTTACCATGGTTTAGCATTGATTGGCATCCAGCTAATAATCCGTATCAGTTAGAATGAAGGTAGAAATATATGAATAAAAGCGGTGTTGTATTGCTGGTATTTTGTGTTTTAATTGCCCCTTCGTCTATTACATTGCACGCTGAAAAGAATAGTGTTTCTAACACCATTTACGTAGATGATGATAACATTGATGGTCCATGGGATGGATCAATAGAACATCCTTTTCAATATATTCAGGATGGAATCAACGCTGCGTCTCAAAATG
>JAGXLH010000132.1 GCA_018334795.1 Thermoplasmatota archaeon | reverse complement strand
CATTAATAAGTTCGTCAAGTGTCCCCTCAGCAATGATATTTCCTTTATGAATGATTGCAATGTGATCAGCTAAATATTCTGCTTCTTCCATATAATGCGTGGTTAAAAACACGGTTTTACCTTTGTTTCGAAGTCCGGCGATAACATCCCATACTTCTCTTCTTGCTTTAGGATCCAAACCAGTTGTTGGCTCATCTAAAAAAACGATATCCGGATCATTCACTAATGCAATAGCAACACCAACTCGTTGTTTCAATCCACCTGAAAGTTGCTTGTACAACTTATCTTCATCATCAGACAAATGCATTGCAGCAATAATCTCATCAATATCTGCTCGTTTTTCAAATAAACTAACAAAATACTCAAGGGTCTCTCTAATGGTAAGTCGTTCAAATGAATGAAATTCCTGAGGAAGAATACCGATTTTTTCTTTAATCTTATCAAATGAATTTGTAACATTCTTACCAAAAATCGAAATATTTCCATTTGTCGGCTTTCGAATGGACTCAATCATTTCAACCGTGGTTGTTTTCCCAGCTCCATTTGGTCCCAAAAACGCAAAAACTTCACCTTTTTTTACGCTGAATGATATATTGTTTACTGCAACTAATGAGTCATACTCTTTTCTTAATTGCGCAACTTCAATTGCAGAAGTAAAATACGGCTTTATTGAAAACGAAACTTTTCCAAAAGTATTGCATTGTGGACAGTTGATTTTTTTAATCTCTTTAGAATTTCCTGAAACAGAAAAAACATGTGAACAACATGGACATTTTACTTGTTTTTGCATACAATCCCTCTCTTCAATTTATAAAGAACAATCAGGATATAATTAAATTGTTTTTATGTTTTCCTTAAAGGTGTAGTAAAAAACGCGTTTCTTATGAAAAACCTAATTACTCAATCTAAAAGGTTAAAATCATTTCTGCTTTTCAATAAATTCCTTGCCTGATTTAGTAATCTCGATTTCATCATCTGCAACAAACTGCAAAAATTTTAATTCAATAAGTTCCTTGATAATCATCTTAATTTCATCATCATCCAAATTTAGCATACTCTTTGCAGTATCAAACTCCATATCTTCTTGATTAACGAGTTTGAGAAACGTATACGATTTTTCATGTTCTTCTAGGATATTAGCAAGGTCCATCGTTGATAACTCTGAAGAACCAGAGAGGCTTTCGACATAATGCTTGATAGCACGTTGCAAATCTATTTTATCAAGGATTTTTCCATCTGTATCATATAGTTCAACTTGCTTAGATTCATCATTATATTTCCACTCATTCACCGAATTCCAATCATATCCAAGTGGATTTTTCTTTTTAGTTGTCTTTAATTTTTCTTTTTTTCTCTTCTTGCTATTGTATAACATATGCTGTTCATTTTGTATCTTATCTAAATCAAGTCCTAAATCAGCAATGCAATGCACATGCTGCCCATCAAGACGATTTTTAATTTCCGTTATGAAATATAAACCAGATTCCTCAGCAATATCATCATAAATCAATCGAATGAATGCGTCAAGTGACCTTGAAATATCATATGGACTTAAAGATTCTATATCTTCATTAAAATTAATCTTGAATCCACCACTAATAATTGAGGTGGTATCAATCTTAATATCAATTTTATTAAATAATTGGAATTGATCTTTCAACACCTCAATAGCATCAAAAAATGATTCTTCTGCCAATTTTAAAGATGTCCTACGACTTGAAACAGTAAACGTCGATTTGAAGAAATCATCAATGACATCAGTATACTTATTCATATGAAGATCACACACTCAATTTTTGTTCATTTCGGGACGATGAAACATCAGTATTTTGTTCGGCTTTTACATCAACGACCCCATCTTCAAGGATTTGATGATTTTTAGGAAGAATGCAAGTAAATGTGGTTCCTTTCCCCAGTCCCTCACTTTCACAATGGATGGAACCACCATGTCTTTCAACGATTTTTTTACAAATGCTCATCCCAAGTCCACTGCTTTTAAAAATTGAATTCCGTTGGTTCACCCGATAAAATTCTTTGAAAACATTAGCAACCTGTTCATGGCTCATGCCAATGCCATCATCTTTGATTTGAAATTGAACGGTCTTGTTATCAAGTTGTTTTCCAGTGATAGTTACAGAACCATCTTTTTTACCATATTTCAACGAATTTGATACAAGATTATTAACTAGTTCATTTAACCGGATTTTATCAGCATCTAAAATAATATTTTCATCAACATCATTTACAATTTGAATATTTTTATTATTGGGAAGTGAGAAATTTGATTGCAGGATCTTATCAGTTTCTCTTTTCAAATTGATAGATTCAAATGATAAAGGAATATCCATTGAATCTAATTTTGCGAGTTCAACGGTGCTAACAATCAAATTTTTCATAAATTGAACATTTCTATCCAATCTAGATATGATCTCCCTTGTCTTATCATCAGGTGCCTCATTATGAAGAATGGGCATCAACGTCATTAATGGAGTTAATGGATTTTTTAAATCATGCCCCAATTGGTTGATAAACTCGTTTTTTTGGTTCATAACCTGTTGAAGTTGTCGTGTTCTTTTTTTAACAAGTTTCTCCAGTTTATTATTAAGAGATAACAACATTTCTTGAGAAAGCTTGAATTCTCTTTCTTTTTTCTTTTTCTCTGAAATATCCTCTATCAATAATATAAACTCAACTGAGGATTCTTTCTGAGATGGAATAATACTTCCATTGAGTTGAACTGGAAAAAAAGTATTGTTCTTCCTTCGGAAAAAAGTTTCAAGTCTTAAAAATCCTAATTGCATAAAAGTATCAATATCATTCATTGATTTTGAGTAAAAGGGAGATGGCCAAAAAGGTTCAGGAAAGTCTTTCTTTAAAATTTCATACCGATCAAATCCAACCATCCCACAAAATCTAGAATTAATTTCATAATATTCATAATTGCGGTTAAAAGAAACGATACCTATCTCCGTGTTTTCGATAAACAAGTTGAATTTTCTATCATCTTCTCGTATTGTAGATTCCCTCCAAATAGTTTAATCATAGATCGATAAAATTGAAAATAATGAAAATCTGTGTAAGTCATTACTATAAGCATAACAAATTAAATGAAAAGGTAAATTCTCAATTTTAAGTGAATAATTAGTACACATTATCTTCCATCCGTCAAATCATAGTGAATATGTTTCATAAAATATTTAAAGATTTTTAATTTTCGTACTCTACAAATTTTCAAAATATTACTAAGATGAAATAAATAATGTATTCGAAAAGCATTCTTTTTAAAATATTTCATCAATCTGATTCAAACCAAAAACCAACAATATTTATAAGAACATTTAGTTATGGATCGTGAATTACACAGAGTTATAATTACTATCTAATTTATTTAAAAGGTGAGGAATCTATGGATTTATCAATGATACAATCACTTGTTAAAGAAAATACTACTAAAATCGTGTTATTAGTCATGGATGGAGTTGGCGGAATCTCTAATAATAAAGATAATCAAACGGAATTAGAAGCAGCGTTCACCCCGCATTTAGATAAACTCGCTGAAGAAAGTATATGTGGACTTCAACTGCCCGTTGGAAATGGGATTACTCCAGGTAGCGGCCCAGGGCATCTTGGAATATTTGGGTATAACCCATTAAAATATCAAGTTGGACGCGGTGTGCTTGCCGCAGGTGGAATTAATTTTGAATTAAAAGATGGGGATGTTGCTGCTCGAGGAAATTTTTGTACGATTGATGAACAAGGAAAAGTAACCGATCGTCGTGCTGGCAGAATTTCAACTGATCTAAATCAAAAGCTTTGTAAATTGTTACAAGAAAAAATAAATATTCCTGAGGTAGAAGTTTTTGTTGAAACAGTAAAAGAACACCGGTTTTTACTCGTTTTACGCGGAAAAAATCTATCTGGGGAAATCCTTGATACCGATCCTCAGGAAACTGGGAAAAAACCGTTTTCAGCACGAACAAAGAATGATGAAGCAAATCCTACCGCAAAAATAGTAGATACTTTTCTAAATCAAGCAAAACAAATTTTACAACATGAACATCCGGCTAACATGGTACTCCTTCGAGGGTTTTCACAAAAACCACAATGGCCAAGTATGAAAGAATGCTTTAAATTAAACAGTGCAGCAATAGCTGCTTATCCAATGTATCGAGGAGTTTCCAAACTGATCGGTATGGATGTGCTTGAAACTGATGAGACCATAGAAAGTGAGTTTGAAACCCTTAAAAACAATTGGGAAAAATATGATTTCTTTTATGTTCACATCAAAAAAACTGATAGTTACGGAGAAGATGGAAACTTTGAAGCAAAAAAACAGGTGATCGAGGAAGTCGACCGTTTTATTCCAATGCTTAGAGATCTTAAACCTGATGTGATCATGGTAACTGGAGATCATTCTACTCCATCAAAACTTGCGTTTCATAGTTGGCATCCAGTTCCAGTGATGATTTGGTCGGAAGATTGCAGAGCTGATGAGGTAAATCTTTTTAATGAAACATCTTGTGTTCATGGTGGATT
>JAGXLH010000131.1 GCA_018334795.1 Thermoplasmatota archaeon | reverse complement strand
AAAAATCAAGATCAAATTATTACTGAAGCAAAAAAAATCATTGACCAACATCAGGTTTCAGTAGTGGTGGTTTCAATGGGGCAGGCTGGAACAATTTTTGTTAGCTCTGAACAGAGCGGACACATACAAACTCCTTTTGTTCCGATTAACAGTAGAATTGGTGCAGGAGATAGTATGCTTGCAGGACTAACATTACAGATTTCCCAAGATAAATCATTGAAAGATGCAGTTATCTATGGAGTTGCAGCAGGAACTGCAGCAGTTATGACTCCCGGCACAGAGTTATGTAGAAAAGAAGACGTGGAAAAGTTATATATGAAAATAAAAAAAGTTGAGATGAAGTAGTATGGTTGGTGGAATCTTAACCAAGGAATCTATATTGTCCAATTCAATGAGGCTCTCATCAAAAATTATGGTATAGTTCAATCGATTCCCCGCTTGTTAAAAACAGGTTGTTTTATTCCAATGCAGATTATTGAAGAAAATGATAAAATCCAAAGTCTGTTAATAGTAGGACCCAAGGGAGTTAACATTAAAGAAAACGCTAGAATTGCTAAATTATATCAATTAACATAAACGCATTCAAATGAATCATCTGTATTTAATTCAAATTTTTATTTTTTTTATAGTTCAATGCAAGGCTAACAAGAATAACAATTGCTGCGATAAAAAAGATGATTGCTAATCCAATAAAGGGCACATCAAAAGAATATCTATCAGCAAGATATCCAATCACTGACGATGAAGGACTAGCTAACAAAATAAGCATTGATCGGTAAAATCCAAGTTTTCCAGCTCGTCCTTTATCATCCCATTGATCCATTAAAAAAGATGAGATAACAGGAAAGATTGCTGTTGATAATGATAATGCTGGACAGATAAGAAAAATGATAATGATAGAATTTGAAAATACCAATGCAAGTGTGGCTAAACCAGTTGTAACTGAAAGAATTAAAATTATAATTTTTTTATCAATACGATCTGATAGCGAACCAATGAACGGCTTGAAAATAAAGCCCCCAATTCCTAATATACCAAGTGCTATTCCAGCTAAAAATCCATTAAATCCTTCTTTTCCAACGATTAGATATGGTTGAAAAAAAGACATATAGCTGATCCAGGTGATGGCTATCAAAAGATTTACTACAAACATTAATTGGATTTGAGGTTTTTTGAAAATACTGATTCCATCAACTACCCGTTCCTTTACCGAAACGGTCTTAGGTAACTGAGTGGATTCTTGTGTTCCTCGATAAAAAAGATAAATGCTAATTAGGCTGATGCCACTCCAAATGAAAAAGAAACTTCGCCAATCGTAGTAACTAGCGATGACTGCTGCTATCATTGGAACTATATACGCAAGGGATCCAGCAGACGATCTGATTCCAAGAGCTTTTCCTCGTTTTTCTTTAAAAATATCAGTTATCATTGATATTCCAACTGATGGATATCCTCCAGTACCTGCACCCAACAGAATTAACGCAAGGAAAAACATGAAAAAGTGAATTGAAAATCCAACTAAGAAATATGAGATTGAGAAAACGACCATGGCAAGTATTATACTAATTTTTCTTCCTTTAATATCTGAAAATATACCTGATGGAAATTGGAGCAATGCATAAAATAACCACATTGATGTCATGGCTATCCCCGCTTCAGTCCAACTAAAATTTAGATCTTGAGTAATTTTTGGAAGAAGATTAGAAATGCTATATCTGCCGGAAAGAATTAAAAACCAAGCAAGTGAAATACAGCAAAGCGCAATGTGATCTCTTTTCATTTTTTTTATCATAAAGGGGAGAAATGTGAAAACAATTTGCTATTTATTTTTTTTGGGTGAATCATTATGTTGGAGATCTATTTTTTTAAAAAAATGTAGATGCCTCTAAGCAATGGTTTTTTAATCATAAAATGTGAAAACTATTTTTATTATATATTTAGAAAGATTAATAAATGAAAAAAGCTTACTTTATGCAAATAGAAAATGAAAATTCTTAAAGGAGGCAAGGTCTGGATTAAAACATAAAAATAAGGCAATAAATAAATGCTTTATTTTTTTTTTGAGGTAAAGAGAGAAGTTATTTTCCTCTCTTACTTCCTCAGGCCTTTAAAATTAATGCGAATGAAAAATTCTTATAAAATTTTTCAAACGTTTTTAATCTATATTGAATAATTATCAAAATTAGTTTCTTAAAATTTTTAATTATAGATTTTTTGATTGGTTATTTTTTAAGATTACATCATTTTGACTCGAAAATATTTTTTTTTAAGTATGAAACTTTTTAAATTGACTTGATTACCTTTTTATAGTTTTGATTACATATTGGCAAATAACTATTGTTCAACGTTTAGGTTTTAAATAAATATGGATGATACGATGGATATAAAAAATAAAATGATTTATGGGTTTATATCAATATTTATTCTCCTTATCGGATTCTTCATGATTCCTGGTTTGTATACTGATTTTCTTTGGTTTGGAGGACTTGGATTTTCAAATGTGTTTATTACTATTCTAAATACCAAGTTGACCGTAGGAATTTTTTCAGCACTTTTCTTTTTTACAATGCTTTACTTGAACTGGTGGATCACTAAAAGAATTCTTCACTATAAACATATTGATCTGAACACATCCATTGAAAAAATGATGCCACTTACTCTTGTAATTTGTTCATTATTAGCAGGACTAGCTTTTTCATTTCAGTGGAATGTAATCCTGAAATTTTTTAATGCAACTAGTTTCAGCGTGTTCGATCCAGTTTTTGGAAATGACATTAGTTATTATGTATTTTCTCTTCCATTTTACAAATCTATATTAGGATTTCTCTTTGGAACCACACTATTCAACTTGTTTATCTCAATATTGGTTTATTTGTTGTATATCAATCCGTTCAAATTAACTAATTTGAGTGATCCAGGGAATGTAATTTTTAGAATAGGTGAAGGATTTAAAGGAAAGGCTAAAATTCATTTATCCGTTCTCTCTGGCGTTTTTTTTATTCTTATTTCGCTCTGGATTTGGTTATCTCGATATTCTATTCTTTTCTCTGATGCAGGTGCCGTTTTTGGTGCTGCGTATACCGACATTCATGTTACATTACCGATACGCACTTTTCTTGCTTTTGTTTCTGGAATCATTGGAGTTTTGTTTTTTGCTGAATGGAAAATAAAGAATTTGAAATATCCATTTATTGGTATAGCAGTTCTCATAATTGTTGTATTAATTGGTATTTTTGCAGGTGTTGTCGTTCAACAATTACAAGTTGAACCCGATGAATACAATATGGAAAAACCTTATATAAGCAGAAATATCGATCAAACACTAAAAGCTTTTGACCTTGATACTATCCAGGAAATTCCATTTCAACCAAATTACAATATGAGTTATCAAGAACTTAAAAGAAACAAAGTAACCTTGAACAATATTAGATTGTGGGATTACCGGGCTTTGAAAGATACCTATGCACAATTACAACTGATTCGAAGTTATTATGATTTTAACGATGTTGATATTGACCGTTATTATGTGACTGAAAATGGAACGCAAAAAACGTATCAGGTGATGCTTTCAGCTCGGGAATTAAATCAGCAGGATCTTGATGAAAAAGCAAAAACCTGGGTTAATCAACATTTAGTATATACCCATGGTTATGGATTGGCTTTAACTCCCGTTAATCAAAAGTCTGAAGAAGGATTTCCTCGACTGTGGATTAAAGATATTCCACCAAAAACCGAGAATGGATTTATCATTACTCAACCCGAAATTTATTATGGGGAGAAAATAAATAATTTCGTAGTGGTCAACACCAAAACAGAAGAATTTGATTATCCAAAGGGTGGCGAAAATGTCTATACTACATATAATGGATCTGGGGGAGTTAGCCTTTCTGGATTTTCAAAAGTAGCATTTGCATTACGATTTAACTCTGTTCAATTAATGTTATCTGGATCAATTACATCAGATAGTAAAATTATGCTTCATCGAAATGTCTCTGATCGAGTTGAAGCATTAGCTCCTTTTCTGATGTATGATTCCGATCCATACTTGGTGTCTTCTGATGGAAAGCTATATTGGATTATTGATGCCTACACTGCCACTGATAGTTATCCTTATTCTGAACGATATGGACCCCAGGGGACTAATTATATCCGAAATACGGTAAAAGTTGTTGTCAACGCTTATTCAGGAGATGTAAATTTTTATGTTGTTGAAACGGATCCGTTGATTACAACGTATCAAAAGATTTTTCCTGATTTATTTAAGGATTTTTCCGAGATGCCTGATGATTTAAAAAATCATATCCGGTATCCTGAGGATTTGTTTACTCTTCAAGCTCAGGTTTATTCTACTTACCATATGACTGATCCACGTGTGTTTTATAACCGGGAGGATCAATGGAAAATTCCTAATGAACTGTATTCTGGAAAAACGATTAAGGTGGAACCATATTATGTGTTAATTAATCTACCTGGAACCAATAATGAATCCGATTTTGTGATGATGACTCCATTTACTCCACAAGGAAAAGATAATATGATTGGGTGGATGGGAGCGAAATCGAATCC
>JAGXLH010000130.1 GCA_018334795.1 Thermoplasmatota archaeon | reverse complement strand
ACTCAAAAAAAAATCCTTAGTTTTATCAATACCTTTCATCGCAAGTACCTTAGAATCTTTTTCTTTGCAACCCCACACATTTTTTGCATACATTTCAAACAACAATCTAGTGTCATCGTCAAGTACATATTTCATCCAAGAAGGCGTTAAAATCGCTAAACCAACCGCATGCGTAATATCATACACCGCACTCACTGCGTGTTCAATACCATGTGTTGCCCAATCCGTTTGTTTTCCATAGCTGAGTAATTTATTCAAGGCAATGCTACTACTCCACATTAAATTGGCTCTCGCATCATAATCAGTTGGATGAGTTAATGCTATTGGACCATAATGAATACATGTTTTTAGGATGGCTTCGGAAAGTCTGTTTTGTACAAAAGCACCAGTTGTTTTACTGAAATATTGTTCTAACACATGACTATATGTATCAACAACACCTGCAGCTGTTTGTTTCTTTGGAACACTAAATGTAAACGTTGGATCTAAAATTGAGAATTGAGGCCGTAATAAATCATGATGAATGCCAAGTTTATCCTTACTATCTTCATTTGTAATCACCGCGTTTCCATTCATTTCCGAACCTGTTGCCGAAATAGTTAACACCGAGCCAACAGGAAGTGTTTTTTTGATTTCATGTTCTTTTCCAAGAAATAAATCCCAGACATCTTCATTCCAATAATATCCTGCAGCAATCGCTTTTGCACAATCAGTCACACTACCGCCACCAACTGCAAGAACAAAATCTAGTTCATAATCATTACAGAGTCGAATCCCCTTCCTCACACTCGATATATGTGGATTTGGCTTTACCCCACTTAATTCTTGAAATGAAATATTATGTTCATTAAGAATATCTGTTACTTGATCATATACACCAGTTTTTTTAATACTACCTTGCCCATACACAAATAAAATATTTGAAGAATTTTTTCTTAACTCAGGGCCTAATTCAATTACTTTCCCCTTGCCAAAATGAATGACGGTTTGGATATTATAGTCAAAATTGAGCATGAAAAAACACCTCTGAGAAATAATATATATATGTTTTAAGTATTTCTCATCGAATACAAAACCACAAACTAAATTGATTGCAAATATTTCACAAAAAAAGGGGACAGGAGGGAATTCTTAAAAGAAGACAATGTGTGCTTATCTTAAACATCTGTTAATATTTACCCTCCCTCAGAGGCAATACAGCAAATAAATCTAACGTCTCCAACAGGCTTATTTATCCCTCCATATACAAATAAAATCATAAGTATTTAAAATTTGCTTAAAAATTGTCGTAAATATTTTATTTTTATGGATAATTATGAACATAAAAATGAAAGTAAGTAATTTCTGGATTTAAATGATTCGTTATCAAATATAATGAGACGAACAATTTTTCAATATGTGCTGGAAAAATGATCTTTTAAATTTTATTGAGATTATAATATCTATATAGATTATTTTGATAATGTTTATTTAATAAAAATTTTATGGAGACGATTGAAAAAGAGTGTGAAAAGATATGACATTAGAAGGAAAATGTATCATTTGCAATAATCAAGATATCATAAATGAAAATCATGTGAGAGAAATAGATGGAGAACTCGTTCGAATTTGTCCAATCTGCTATCAATGCATAAAATAACAGCCACATAACTCCTAAATCTATGATCTCAATAAAATATATAGAATATATAATTTTATAGATATCAGAAAATATTATATAGGGGTTATCTTTTCCTCCCCTTCCCACCCATCTTCTCAAAACACATGATTATAACATTAAGAAAATAAATTTAGGAGAAAAAAATGAAATACATCTATTTTTTCGGAGACAATAAAACAGAAGGAAAAAAAGAACTCAAAGAGCTCCTAGGCGGAAAAGGAGCCAATCTCGCAGAGATGTCAAACATAAATATTCCTATTCCCCCAGGATTTACCATATCCACAATAGCCTGCAAACATTACAATCAAGAAAACAACAAACTAACCGATGATATGATCTCTGAAATTCAACAAAATATCACCAAACTAGAAGAATCAACCCAAAAAACATTCGGAGATAGCAATAATCCCCTACTTCTCTCTGTAAGAAGTGGTGCAGCAGTCAGTATGCCAGGAATGATGGACACCATTCTCAATCTAGGACTAAACGATAACGTGGTCAAAGGACTAGCCAATCAAAGCAACAATGAACAATTCGCATGGGATAGTTACAGACGATTCATTCAAATGTTTGGAAACGTGGTCATGGGCATTTCCCATGATAAATTCGAAACTATTTTAGAACAAATCAAAGAAAAAAAACAAGTTACCTACGACATGGACCTCACAGTTGACGCACTTAAAAATCTCGTGGAACAATACAAACAACTCATCAAAAATGAAGCAAATCAATCATTCCCACAAGATGTGCACAAACAACTCATTCAATCCATTCAAGCAGTGTTTAACTCATGGAACAATCAACGAGCGATAAAATACAGAGAAATCAACGATATCAAAGGATTAGAAGGAACTGCAGTCAACGTTCAAACAATGGTTTTTGGTAACATGGGTAAAGACTCTGCAACCGGTGTTTGTTTCACCAGAAATCCTGCAACAGGAGAAAACTCCTTTTACGGTGAATATTTAATCAATGCACAAGGAGAAGATGTAGTGGCAGGTATTCGAACACCGTTACAAATAAAAACATTACAAAAAAATATGCCAGATCTCTACGATCAACTCTTAAAAACCTGCAAAAAACTTGAAAAACATTACAAAGACATGCAAGATCTTGAATTCACCATTCAAAACAAAGAATTATACATGCTACAAACACGAACCGGGAAACGAACTGCTCAAGCCGCAATTAACATCGCCGTAGACATGGTAAACGAAGGACTCATCAACAAAAAAGAAGCACTGCTCAGAATCGATCCGAAACAACTCAGTCAACTACTGCATAAACAACTCGATAAGAACACAAAACACAACAACCAATATCTGGCCAATGGACTCCCAGCAAGTCCTGGTGCCGCGGTTGGCAAAATCGTATTTAGCAATGAATCTGCCATTGAACAATCAAAAGATGATGAATCAGTCATTCTTGTTAGAAATGAAACCAGCCCAGAAGATATCATTGGTATGGAAGTAGCATCTGGAATTCTAACTGCAAAAGGTGGAATGACTAGTCACGCCGCAGTCGTTGCCCGGAGTATGGGAAAATGCTGTGTTTCCGGATGTAAAGAAATTAAAATCAATGAAGAGAAACAAACCATAACCGTAGGATCAAAAACATTTTTACAAGGAGATTTTATCACACTTGATGGTGCCACGGGAAATGTTTACGATGGTAAAATACCAACAGTATCACCAAAACTAAATGGAAACTTTTCAACGATTTTAGAATGGGCGGATAAATCAAAGAAACTACAAGTGCGTACCAATGCTGATACCCCAAGAGATGCAAAAAAAGCTATGGAGTTTGGTGCCGAAGGAATCGGCCTTTGCAGAACAGAACACATGTTTTTTGAAGGAAACCGAATTAAAGCCGTACGACGAATGATTCTTGCTCATGATACCAAAAAACGAAAAGAAGCATTAGCCACATTAAAACCATATCAAAAAGAAGATTTCATCAATCTTTTTAAAATCATGAATGGCAAACCAATAACTATCAGATTACTTGATCCGCCACTCCATGAATTTTTACCAAAAGAAAAAGAGGAAATCAAAGCATTTGCCAAAGAGATGAACATTTCACATGAGCAATTACAAAAAGAAATCGCACAATTACAAGAAGTCAATCCAATGCTTGGGCACCGAGGATGCCGTATTGGTATATCTCATCCTGAAATCCCTGAAATGCAGGCACAAGCGCTATTTGAAGCAGCAAAAGAGGTTGCTGCGATGGGAATTAAAGTTCAACCAGAAATCATGATACCGTTAGTTGGTCATGTGGAAGAATTCACGCATCAAAAAAAGATTATAACCACCGTTGCTAAACAAGTATTGAATGGATCAAAAAACATAGACTATAAGATTGGAACTATGATCGAAGTACCCCGAGCAGCATTACGGGCAGATACGATTGCTGTTGAAGCTGAATTCTTTAGTTTTGGCACTAATGATCTTACTCAGATGACTTCTGGTTTCTCAAGAGATGACGTGGGAAAATTCATACCAGAATACATCTCTCAAGGGTTGTTCAAATTCGATCCATTTCAAACACTAGATCAAACAGGTGTCGGAGAACTCATAAAAATCTCTGTTAAAAAAGGAAAAGCATTTCGATCTGATCTGAAACTTGGTATTTGTGGAGAGCAAGGAGGGGAACCAAAAAGTATCGAATTTTGTCATAATATCGGACTTGATTACGTGAGTTGTTCACCGTACCAAATTCCTATTGCTCGTTTAGCTGCAGCTCATGCGTCATTAAAATCATTGAACAAAATCAACTAGTCAACCCCTCTTATTTTTTTATTTCCGAGGTTTTAAAAAATGATGGGATAGTGTCCCCTATTTTATCCCATCATTTTCTCTTTTTTTCAAAAAAAGTGCTTCATTCATATTCATAAACATTTAAAACTTGAATTTATTACCCTAACAAAGAAACTCAATTATTCA
>JAGXLH010000129.1 GCA_018334795.1 Thermoplasmatota archaeon | reverse complement strand
AAAACATAGGTTGCCACGGATATTTAGCAAACCAGTTATCACAACCAAATGGTTCACCAAATCGAATACCAAAGTTATGTCCCATCTCATGCATCATGGCAGATCCATAAAAATTATCCAATGATTTATCCTTAAAAATTATCTTTTGTGTATTTTTTTCCATCTGACTACTTGAAATAACAAAACCATTCGTACCCGGAATATACCCCCAGTATGGTGGAGTATCTCCACTGAATCCATATCCTTTCATGTCACATAAATAAACCACGATCCCATAATGAAAAATACTTCTACGAGAATCAAAGGTTCCATTATGCAGAAAATACGTTTCATAAATATCCAAAACTTGTTTTTGACTTGATTTTTCAATAAATGGAATTATTTCTCCCCCATTCTCAATTCCAACATCAAAATGAAAAACGATATTTCTCCGATGAAATGGTTCCTTGATTCGTTCCAATGCTTTATCTGGAACGATACTTTTTATTCCATCTGGTGATTCCTCCATCCAATCAATTTCTAAAAAAATATCTTGTCTGAATGGATCAGAACCATACAAATCCCAGGTTACAAATTCTTCAACATTAGTGATACTATCCCCATCAGGATCAAGATTCTTGTGATCATCATATTCTTTTGGATCATAGCCAAAATACCATTCCCATTCAGTGGGAACCCCGTCATTATCATAATCAGATCCAGTATCATCAACAATTGGATCAGTATCATAAACATTAGATTCAATCCATATTGGAATATTATCCCCATCTTCATCATTTTGCAAAATGGTAAAAAACAGTTCAGCATCATCTTCATCAATGTAGATACTTCCATCATCACAACCGTTCAATCTTCCATATCCACTAATATCACCATGAAAATCATCACCTGTCCACCATCCCGTGTTTACATCATAACAAAGATTGATAGAATTTGAACCATCTGATGTATTCCCACTTAAATCACAACGAACATCTTGGTTGTTAACAGTTTTAAACAATGATATGGTAAGAAATGTCTCATTTTCTACTGTTGAATGAGAAAATGGAAGAGACCAATCAATGTTTTTTCCAATTAATGATACATTCCATTTTGGACTTTGAAAACATTCATCATCAACAATACATTCAATCCAGAATAACGCATTCTCATCACAATCCTCCTCTAAATAACGAAATTTCTTTACTGTTAACACAATTTCAGATTGATTAACTGTTGTTTCACCCATGACAAATGGTATTACGGTCAATGAAGAAACGGCCATAATAAAAGCAAGAATAACACAAAGGTCCTTATGCAATAACATGTTTCGTCCCCAATTAAGATAACAAGTTATCTTTTATGTACTTTTTTCTTTATATTAAAAACAAGTAATATTAACTGGATAACTGGAAAAAATAGTTTTTATAAAAAAAATCGGCAAAAGTCGAATGCCTTCTTCATTCATCCTCATAATTTATAAACCCCTGGCCTTTATCCTAATACAGGGATGTGAGGTTACATGAAAAATAAAATCATTGATGAAGCAATGAAGTGGTATGAAACCCAAGGGCTCAATCCACCAATCGAAGACTTTATAGATATCGTTATCAACAAAACAACAGATTCCATTATGAATCATGTTCGAGAAGAACTCGAACAAGAATTTTCAAATGGAAACTTAAAACATCCATTCTTTATTTCAAATGAATATTACCTAGAACTTAAACTCAAAGATATCAAACATAAATACTTGCAGATCACTGATTTCTACCAGCAAACAGATTAGCGACCTAGCAAGGTCGTGAATGATCACTCATTTTTTCCCTTTCCTTTCTCAATATAATTTTTTCCAATTACTAAAAAATGACAAATTGGTTTTTTCACAACTCATCTTTAAATAACATCTTTCTCAGAAGTTTTTAGTAACATCCCATAAAAGGGAAAGGATGAGTGAATGAAAATGAAACGAAAATTAAAACAAAAGAGTAAAATTGGAAAATATGGTTATCGATGGATGCCAGTTGAAGGTTACAAACAAAAAAACGGAAAAAAAGTTCTCCCACACTTAAAAAAAGTAAAATTTAAATGGAAAGACAATTAAAAAACAATTTTTTCAAACAATTACTTTTTTTCCTTTTCAATCATTATCCTCTTTTAATCTAATCTATTTTTTTGTTATTAACGATGCATTAATTAACATCATTTACCTGCTAGTTACAGTGGAACTATGAAAAAAACTGAGGAGGAAGTTCATAAACTTATCCAGCATTTTTCAAAAAAACTTCCACATTTCAAAGATGGACGAATTGATTACTCAGCATCTGATACTGCACCAGTAATCACTGTTTTTGTAGCATATAAAAACACATTTCTTCTATTGAAAAGAGGTAAAAAGGTTATCACCTACAAGGAAAAATGGAATACTGTTGCAGGATATTTAGATAATCCTAATCAAACAATTTTTGAGAAAATACTTGAGGAACTTTCAGAAGAGATCGATATTAATAAAGAACAAATCTCTTCGTATTCATTTGGAAAACACTATCAATTCACTGATGAAAATAACAAAAAAACATGGATTGTTCATCCAAGCTTGGTAACCCTTATAGAAAAACCAGAGATTAATCTTAACTGGGAACATACGGAATACAAATGGATTACAATGAATGAAATTCAAAATTTTGAAACCGTACCAAACTTAAAAAAAAGTATGAAACGAGCGTTAAAACTCGCTCATAATGAATAAATAATCCTTTTATTTTTTCTTTTCATCGCCACGTAATTCACGTCGAATAATCTTACCAGATATGGTTTTTGGTAATTCTTTAACATATTCGATGATCCGTGGATATTTATATGGAGCAGTCACGTTTTTAACGTGTTCCTGAAGTTCTTTTGTTAATTCATCTGATCCTTCATAATCTTTTGATAAGATGACATAAGCTTTTACTAAAATTCCTCGAACTCCTTTTGGATCCGGTACTCCAACAACGGCTGCTTCAGCGATAGCATCATGTTCAACTAATGCAGATTCCACTTCGAAAGGACCAATTCGATAACCAGAGGATTTGATAACATCATCATCACGACCGACGAACCAAAGATATCCTTCTTCATCTTTGTATGCTTGATCACCAGTGTAATAATATCCATGTTTGAATGCTTCAGCAGTTTTTTCTTCATCCTTCCAGTACTCTTTGAATAATCCTGGGGGTCGTACATCTTGAATGTTAATCGCGATGTTTCCCACTTCATTCACATCCTTTTCATTACCGTCATGATCAATGATTCGCACATCATGACCTGGAGTTGGTTTACCCATAGATCCAGCTTTGATTTTCATGCAAGGATAGTTTGAGACCACACACACTGTTTCAGTCTGACCAAAGAAATCATGAATTCCAAGTCCAAATGCTTGTTTCCATTTATTGATAACCTCGGGATTAAGCGGTTCACCAGCACTCATTGAATGACGAAGTTTTAAATCATATTTTGAAAGATCTTGTTGAATTAACATTCGATATACCGTTGGTGGAGCACAAAATGTTGTAACACCATATTTTTCCATTTTGCTGAGCATGAAATCACTATCGAACCGACCAGGAGTTTCTGCTTGAAGAATTGTTGCACCAACAATCATTTGACCAAACAATTTTCCCCATGCGGCTTTAGCCCATCCTGTTTCAGAAACTGTTAAATGAACATCATTTGGCGTTAAATCCATGGCAAATCGAGCAGTTACTTCATGACCTAATGGATATTTATGAGTATGAAGAACCATTTTTGGATTACCAGTGGTTCCAGAGGTAAAGTAAATCAACATAGGATCATCAGAAGATGTTTTTTCAACATCATTTCTTGAGAGTTCATCTGATGCCTGATCCATTTCTTCTTCAAAACTCTTCCATCCATCTTTTGTATCTCTGACTACCATGAACTGTTTTAATGTTGGACATTCATCTTTGATGTTTTCAACGATTTCGATGTGTTTGCTATCGGTGATGACCATGGTTGCTTCTGATCGATTTACTCGATACTTTACGTTTTTTTCACGTAATAAAACCGTTCCTGGCATAGGAATTGCTCCCATTTTAATCATGCCAAGCATGGCTTCATACCATTCAGGTATGCTTTGTAAAATAATGAGTACTCGATCGCCTTTTTTAACACCAAGTTTTTTCAAAACATTGGCGAATTTATTTGATTGCTTTTTAAGGTCTTCAAAGGAATGCTTTGTATCTGTTTTTCCATCTTTATGAACGGAAATCAGTCCGATTTTCTCAGGGTCTTCTTCTGCCCATTTATCAACAACATCAAATACAAAATTATAATCCTTAGGAATGTCCCATTTCCAGCTATTGTACATGTTTTCATATGAATCTTTTTGGATTGTTTTTGTTTCCATTTATCTCTTGCCTCCACTGCAATAATCGCGGATAAGCCCACGTCATTGAAAAATGTTCATCTGCCAATAGCGTAAATACTTTTAGGTGATTATATTGAAAATATAGCCTAATATCAATATTTGAGGAACGGTTATCAATGGTAGGAATAGTGCTGCTTTCTTACCAATATTCTGCCAGATTAATCCGATTTCAGTGTAATCTGTGCTTACTCCAGCCATTAGGAATAAGAAACT
>JAGXLH010000026.1 GCA_018334795.1 Thermoplasmatota archaeon | reverse complement strand
AAAAAAGAAGGAATAAACATATGAAAATAACCTGTGAAATAAATCTTAAGTATGGTACTCAACAACAAGCACAACACGTGTATGAATCAGTACAAGTTGATGATGCATCATTTATGAAATCCATAAGAACAAAAAAAAACATTCAAACCAAGATACAAACAAAAACGGTTCCATCCATGCTTCACACCGCTGATGACTTTTTATCTTGCGTGCGCATCGCAGAAAAAATCACTGAACAACAATCAAATAAAACAAAATAAGTACAAAACAAAACACAATAATTAGATTAAAGAGAAAGGTATGACCAACACAAATAAATCAGAATACAAAAGAAAATATGCAATGGCCAAACATCACGCCTGGGCGGGATCAGTACTTTTAGCTATACTTGGAGCTATTCGTTGGTTCACTGATGATACTGAATGGTATCAAAAAGACATAATTTTTATTCTCGCAGGCGTTCTTATCATCATTTACATTTTAATAGCTTTAGTTTTTACCTATCAATTCCGCTCAGGACTTGCCACTGAAGAGACTAATGTTAGAAAGATTAGCTCAAATCAAAAAGATCAAACAATGGTAAACAGTATCAATTTAAGTCCGAAAGAACTAGAAAAAATCGAAAAGAAAAAAGAAAAAGCCGAAAGTAAACGTCTGAAAAAACTGGCAAAATCCCAACAGAAAAAAGAGAAAGAATCATCCTAAAAAAACAGGGAAACAAAGAAAAAAGACTATAAATCATAAGTTCATCCCACCTGTGATGGCGAAACGAAGAGAACAAAAAGACGAAACCGAGTCAAAAGACTTTAAAGTACCAAAATTTGACAGAGAGAAATTCATTTCAAAAGAAAAAGAAAAGATAAAAACAACATTTATCGCTTTTGGATTTGCAGTTGTCATCGCACTTATCTCATATGGATTCTGGATTTTATTAAAAGATAGTCCCTTCCAATGGATGCTTGTTGTATTATTTGGTATCTTTTCAGCATCATGGATTCAATATCTTTACAAACAACTCAATATTGATATGGAAATCATCGGCAAAAAAGGATTATTCACCTCATTTGCCATTTACTTATTCACTTGGCTGTTTATTCTCATTGTTTTAGTAAACCCACCATTTTATGATGCAGAACCACCAAAAATCGATATGATTACCTTACCGGAAATGCAGGAACCCGGAGGATCGGTTAAATTCGTTGCCAGAATAACAGATAATGCAGGGATACAAAACAATCAAGCCCATATCAAAATCACCCATGACACGGGTACACTGCTAGATGAAACATTGAGCATTAAGGATAATATCATACAATATGAATTTGAAAACAGTGATAATCTGATGGGATCATTTCACTGTACAATAACAACAGAGGATGTTTCCGGTCAACAAAGAATAAAACATACGAATTTTACCTATTCAGAAGACACCATTAAAATGCCATCACCATCTGGAGTTACAACCTCACCTGGACCAACTATAACCTATGTTGATGAACTAGCAATTGATGTCAAACCCGATGTCGATTTAGTGATGTACACCATAACTGCAGATGATTATTCAGCAACTATTAATGCCACAAAATCAGCAGATGAATTTTACCGAACTTCCCCACGAATCGACGGATGGGTGAAAAACGAAAACATCACTATTTCCATCACTGCAAAATGCATTCACTATTTCCCAAATGATGGCAGAGCCTTTAATAATACCATTCAAGATAATTCAACATACTACGTGGTTACTTCTGATGCAGCTGAAATCGGTGTTGAAGACCCACCAAGTGTTTCACTTCCACAACCAACATTTGTTGAAGTCCCAGGATTTGAATTACTCGTATTTCTTATCAGTATTATCGGTGTCCTTTTCATCATTAAATATAAAAAATCAGGTAAAAAGAACAAATGAACCCATTACAAACTTTCATCAAACAATTAAAACCAACGCGTCATCGGAAAACACCAAATCCAAACCTGCCCGTGAGTAGTTGGTCAGAACAAGATCGATATCATAACGAAATCGTTGATGCATTCGTTCTTATTTTACGAACTCGTGGCTGTTCCTGGATGTTTCAATCAGGCTGCAGCATGTGCGGATATTTTAACGACAGCATGCTTTCAAAAGTCACCTCTGATCAACTCATCAATCAATACAAACAAGCAATGACTCGATACAACAATGAACCAATCGTTAAAATTTTTACATCAGGTAGTTTTCTAGATGCAAATGAAGTACCTGAAAAAGTACAGGAATATATTTTTTCAGATTTAACTAAAAAAACAAAGAAAATCGCTGTTGAATCCCGACCAGAATACGTTACAGAAACATCAATGAATACTATAAAAAATCAATTAACTAAGACTGAATTAGATATTGGGATCGGACTAGAAACAAGCCAAGATTTCATTCGAGATTTTGCAATTAACAAAGGATTTAGCTTTGAAGACTACCGTAACGCTGTTACTCTTGTTCACAACAATAATTTTTCCGTAAAAACATATATTCTCATCAAACCACCATTTCTCACAGAAAAAGAATCAATCGAAGATGTTAAACAAACCATTGACCACGTATTACCCTGTACAGATCAGCATGATATCCTTTCATTTAATCCAACCTCAGTTCAAAAAAATACGCTCGTTGAATATCTCTGGCGAAGAAAACAATACCGGCCACCATGGCTTTGGAGCATCATCGACATGTTAACCTATGCTGCAAAAAAACAAAAGAAAACAAGATTACAATGTGACATTACAGGTGGAGGAAAAAAACGTGGAGCACACAATTGTTTTACGTGCGATTCTGAAATGTTATCTGCAATCAAAGAGTTTTCACTTACTCAAGATCCAACGATCTTTAAAGACGTTAATTGTGATTGTAAAAACCAATGGAAAGACCAACTCAATTTGGAATCAACCAGTTTTGGATCACTTCCTGATGTGATGAATCCATGAGCAAACCAAAAACAGTTCAAAACGAAGATACCGTCGCCTTAGTTGATGAAAAACAACGCGTGTACTTAATCGATACAAGGAAATCAACAGAAAAATTCAAAGGAGTAGGTGTGTTCAATCCTTCAAGTCTCATTGATCAACAATACGGGTCACAAAAAACCATAGGATCAAAATCTTTTTTTTTACTCCCTGTTTCCATACCCGATGCATTAACTGGACTAAAACGAAAAGCACAAATAATTCTTCCTAAAGACAGCGCACAAATTATCATCCACTGTTCCATTACTCCCGGAAAAACCGTATTAGAAGCAGGCGTAGGATCTGGATCACTTACCACTGTTCTTGCATCAATGGTGGGAGAAACAGGTAACGTTATCTCCTATGATACTCGACAAGATTTCATTGATCATGCGAAAAAAAACCTGACTACATCTCAGTTACTCAATCAAGTAACCTTAAGACTTAAAGATGTGACAAAAGGGGTATCTGAAACAGATTTAGATGCAGTAATTCTTGATATACCAAATCCCTGGGCTGCCATAGCGCATGTATGGAATGCATTAACACCAGGAGGATATCTCTGTACCTATTCGCCGTTGATTTCACAAGTGGAACAAAGCGTTGAAGAAATCAGAAAACACCCATTTATCAACATTAAAACCATAGAAACCATTGAACGAGAAATGATAGTTGGAGACCGAGGAACAAGACCTAGTTTTAACATGCTAGGACACACTGGTTACCTAACCTTTGCAAGAAAAATCAAAGAAGAAAAAAATGATAAAAAGTAATTTATTTTTTCAATGTCACTCCACGTTGATTCTGATAGGTCCCAGATTTCTTATCATACAGTTCCGAAGGAATACTCTCAAGTTTTTCAAACACTATCTGACAAAACCGATCGCCAACAGGAATCTCTAATTCCTCATCATTTGCATTAAAACAACTAATAGTTAATGTACCATGAAATCCTGCATCAACTTTTCCGAAACTAGCCATCACACCTTTTCGAGCATAACTTGATCGAATCCATAACTGCGCAGTAATTCTACTGCTCATCTTTACAAATTCTTTTGTGCTAATTGCAAACCAAGAAAGCGGGGGAACAACTGCTAACCCCTCGTTGATATGACTCTCAGTTTTTTTTATATACACTTCCTCAATGGATAGATCATACCCATTTGGCGTAAGATTCTTCGGATTAAATGGTTCAAGACCAAGCTTACTTTCATTCATATATTCATTGATATCAGCATCTGAAAGAACAGACATTCATCATACCTCCAACTAATCTAAGATTGTAATTTTATTAATAACCACGTCTTCCAATGGTTTATCATTCCGACCTTTTTTCATCTGAGAAATCTTTTCAACAACATCATAATTTTCAATGACCTTACCAAAAACAGTATGTTTCCCATCAAGCCACGGAGTTGGGGCAACCGTAATAAAAAACTGACTACCGCCCGTGTTTGGTTTCCCTGTATTTGCCATGGAAAGCATACCTTTCTTGTTATGTTTCAAATCAGGATGAAACTCATCTTTTATCGTATAACCCGGTCCACCAAAACCAGTTCCATGCGGACAACCAGTTTGAATCATAAACCGAGGAATAACACGATGAAAAATAAGACCATTATAAAATCCCTCATCCACAAGTTTAACGAAATTTCCTACAGTTAACGGTGATTTATCATTAAATAATTCAACCGTAAAATTGCCTAAATAAGTATCAAATTTTGCTTTTTTTCTATTCATACGATTTTCTCCTAACGACATCTATCTGAATGAATCTAATTATTGCTGCTCAATTGTGATACTATTTATTATTACGTCCTCGACTGGCCAATTCTGCATATTATTTTTGGTCGTGGTTTCAACACTTGAAATTGAACGAACAACATCCATTCCTTCAACTACCTCGCCAAAAACAGCATACCCATTTGCATCAACTCCACCTGGTTCAAGTTGAGATTGAGCACCATCATTGATGAAAAATTGACTGGTAGCACTATTTGGATCACTGGTTCGTGCCATAGCTATTGCACCATCTATATGTTCTGCATCAGGATGAATTTCCAGGTCAATAGGATCATTTGTTTCTTTTTGTGTACCATCCGGATAAAATCCGCCACCTTGAATCATGAATCCATCAATTACTCGATGAAAAACAAGTCCATCATAAAAACCATCATTAGCATACGTTACAAAATTCTCAACTGTGTTGGGGGTCTTTTCCTCATATAAATCAACTTTGATAGTTCCTGCTGATGTCTCTATGATAGCCATGATATCTCCGTCTGTACTATCATCATTGCCACCCAACAGTAAAATACTAGCAACTGCAACAACAATAATCACTGCAATACCTGCAAGAATCAATATATTTTTATCTATAGTATTCTTCTTTTGCGATACTGGCCGAGACCGTCTTCTTGAAGATGATGTTTTCTTTGCCATATTATGCTGAAACCATGTTCATATACATAAAAATTATCAATCAAAAAAATCAGAAGAAATTCAATACATTCACCTATCTGTTAAGAACTTTAATAAAACCCTTCTTAGTTGATAATTAACTGTGCCACAAAATGCTGTCTTTAAAAATATAACGACCACTAATTCATCGCCCTCAACTTCGTTATGTGCACTTTGCAGAGGAACAAAACTACTTTGTGGAAAATCACGATGTCCCGTTCTTGTTAGATACCATTCACAAAACAAACTGAAACCATTTCTCGCAGCAAAAATGGTGCATGGTGCTTCACCACCTAGTGTTTTTGTTGGCAGAGTTGGGTATCCAAAAGTATCAATTGGACCATTAGTTCCACCCCGAATGGGAAACACTTCTTTGTATGATGCACCTGAACAATGGCTTGACCGATCACTTGATGAAATCGTTGATTTCCGATCATCACTCATCAGAGGAAAACATACGGTAAATGTGTATGATGTTGAAAAATCAGATAAAACAATAGAATTCACCCGTGAACTTGGTCTTTCTGAAAACTGTGTTTTCACAGAAGCATTATTCAATAAACGACCAACGGGAAGACTTCGTTTTTATGATGATATACAACCACATGGTCCATCAGCACCACTTAAAAAAATGAATATAACAAATCCAAAATACAATCAACGAATCGAAAAAGCATATTATGATACCGATTTAAAATCAGCTGAAGCAGTCTTTTCCCTGTATAAAAACAATATCGAAATCTCAAAAATACAAAAAGCGTTTAGTGTTGGTGCATTTGGAATTGGAAAATATCGTAGGTTCGTTCCAACCAGATGGAGTATTACAGCTGTTGACTCACAAATCGGCAAACAACTGATGGATTATACAAAACAACTTCCTTGGATTAACACATTTAGAGTTTACTATCACAATCAATATGATAACCGATGGATCATTCTTATGATGCCATCAGAATTCCAATACGAACTCATCGAGGCATGGTATCCAAACACCACATGGAATCAATACGGAAACACCATTTCGATGTACAATAGTTATGAGTTCAATGAAGGACGAACCACCTATGCAGATATAGGCGGATGTTATTACGCTGGACGACTAGCAGTAAACGAAACACTTCAAAAAGATAAAAGACAAGCTGCAACAGTAATTCTTAGAGAAGCCCATCCTGGATATATCATGCCAATTGGTGTGTGGAACGTGAGGGAAAGCGTTCGCAGAACACTTAAACAACCTTATCAAAACTTTGATACACTTCAACAATCACTTGTATATATTGGGCAAAAATTAGATATCCCTATGAAAAGATGGATACAAAACAGTGCTCTTCTTAAACATCGAATGTTTCAAACACGACTTGATGATTTCACAGGATAAAACGTATAATGAAAATAAAAGAAATCACTAGTAAAACAGCTCTTTCGCCATCAAAACTCCCTGGTTTAGATTACGCACTGAATCCTTATTCCGGTTGCTTTCATCAATGCAAATACTGCTACGTTCCCACTGTTCTTCATCTTCCTCGAGCAACATGGGGAGAAATCATATTTGTTAAAAGAAATCTTCCACTTGTCTTAGCAAAAGAACTTCCAAGGAAAAAACCCGGAATAATTGGTATTTCTACTGTCACCGATCCCTATCAAGTAATAGAAAAAAAGTACAAGATCACCCGTTATTGCCTTGAGCAACTTAAAAAATATGAGTTTCCCATTCAAATACAAACTAAATCTGATTTAATCCTTAGAGATATCGATGTTATCAAACAATGTTTCCAACCTGAAATCATGATAAGCATTGGAACAATTAATGATGATCATAGAAAAATCCTTGAACCACATGCTTCTTCGATTACCAAACGAATACAAATCTTAGATGAATTAAAAAACAATCAACAAATAAAAACCAGTGTTTTCCTGGGTCCACTCTACCCAAACATGACTGGGAATGATATCAAAACATTACTTGACATATTTATTGAAAAAAAAGTAACAAGAATAATGATAGATACTTTTCATCTCAAACCAGGATTACAATCGTATTTAAGATTAATACTTAAAAAAGATAAATCATTAGATCAAGGATTCAAAAAACACGTATTCAGTTCGTCTCAATGGTATGAAAAAACCGCCAATAAAATAAAAGAATATGTTTCCAAAAAACAAGGAAATATATCTGTAATCAATGCCTTTTAAAAAAATAGAAAAGAAAAAATGAAAAGATTTTTTTTAGTTGATATCCACATGAAAACCTTGTTCATCTTTTGTTTCAGGTTCACTTCGTTGAACAACAACGTCAAGAATGCCGTTTTTATATGTTGCTTTCGTTGTTTTCGGTTTAACCTCGCCTGAGAACTCAACAGTTTTATGATACTTACGTTGTGGCGTATCAACAGTCATCTCAAGATGATCCTCAGTTACCCGCAGATCAATATCTTCTTTTTCAACACCCGGAAGCTCAACCGTAACAGAAATATCATTTGGGCCATCCATCACATCTGTGAGTGGCTCTCGTTCATCAGAAATAGAAGATTCTCCTTTATCTGAGGGTACTTGATGATTGCCAAACTCTTCGATACGTGGTTTCCCATCAGGACCAACCCGAATACTAAACCCACGCACAAATGATTTACCCGGTTCAAGTTTATCAAATGGCATCCGAAATGCATGTTCCATCATTCGTTCCATTTCTCGAAACATCCGTTCAAATTCATTATCAAAACCAAAAAAATCAAACGGATCTCTGCCTCTATGATTTCTATCTCTTCTAAATGGATCCATTTCCTTTGTTCACTCCTTTTAACTCTGTTTTTTTTTCAATAAATACAATAACTAATTCTATATCTTCATCTTATTTAAAACTTACAGGACCTGATTTATAAATGGATAAGCAAAAACACTTGCTTGCCTCTTCTTCTTAAAAAAAATTCCAATGGTTTTTTACAAATCCAACACAAAAATGTTATATACACAAAATATCCATTCTACCAGTTGGTCCAGCATAAGTTTAAGTATATTGAATGTATTACCGGGAAAACCCAGTACATCTTATTTAAATATTAATAAACAAATGTGATACACTATGGCAAAAGCACGTTCACGAGCAGCTGCTCGAAAAGTCAAAGATCGATGGAAAGCCAAAAACTGGTATAATGTATTAGCTCCTGCTTCCTTTGATAATGCAACTATTGCAGAAACAATTGCAGATGATCCTGTAAAACTAAATGACAGAGTCACAGAAATAAGTATGCAGGACCTTACTAATGATTTTAGAAAATCTCATATCAAATTATCCTTTAAAGTTAGCCAAATTGAAGACAACAATGCAAAAACAGAATTCATTGGTCATACCTTAACCTCTGATTACCTTCGACGAATGGTTCGACGACGACGATCAAAAATCGATGCAGTGTATGAAGCAAAAACTCGAGATGGAGCTCGAATTCGGGTAAAACCTTTTGCTACAACAGACCGCCGTATTCAAAACTCTCAGAAAAAAATTATCCGTCTTACCATGAGAAAGACCATAGTGTCAAAAGCAAAAGCAATGACCCTTTCAGAGTTCGTTAAATATATTATCGAAGGCAAACTTGGTAGTGACATCTACAAATCATGTAAAAAATATTATCCAGTTCGACGTATTGAGATCTTCAAAACAGAAGTCATTCAACAACCAACCATCGAAATCGAAGAACCAACTCCTGAAGAGAAAAAACCAGCAGAACCAGAAGAACCGGAATCTGAAGAAGGTGAAGAGGAAACAGAAGAAACCACAGAGGAAGAAGAAACTTCTGAGGTCGAGGAAGAACCAAAGACATCTGAAGAAAAAGAAACCTCTGAAGAAGAACCAACAGAACCAGAAGAACCTGAAGAATCCGAAGAACCAGTTGCAGAAGAAGAAATCACTGGGGAAACCGAAGAAGAAATTCCTGAAGAACCAAAACCTGAACAAGAAAAAGAGAAAAAACAGGATACGCCGGCACCTGAAGAACTCATAGAACCAGAAGAAGAACCTGAATCAGAAGAAAAAAAGGAATAAAACAAGAATCATTTCCTTTTTCTCACACATTTTTTAATTTACAATTTTTTTAATAGGGAAACATTAAAAGAACCCTCTTTATTCCAGAAAATGGGTATTTTTAATGGTAGAAAAACATGACATCGTCATTGTAGGTTGTGGTGCCGGTGGAGCAACCGCAGCACAATTCGCTAAGAAAACAGATAGAAAAGCACAAGTCACCATTTTTGAATCTTCACCATTCCCACAGTATTCAAAATGTGGGATACCTTATGCAATTTCTGGAGAAATCCCAAAAATTATGGATCTCATAGAATTTTCAGAGGAATGGTTTAAAAAAGCACGTATCGACCTTTTTTTAAATACAACTGTTACTGACATAAACTCAGAAAAAAAGATAATCACTGCTAAGAAAAAAGACGGAAGCATCATCAAAAAACAGTACAACGCACTCATCCTTGCAACGGGTGCAAATCCAAGCCTTCCACCAATAAAAAATGTGTATAAAGATAATTCTAAAAAACTGAAAAACAATATTTTTACTGTTCGAACCATACCCGATGCAAAAAAGATCTCCGCATCAGCTGAATCCGGTAGAAAAGCAACCATTGTTGGAGCTGGATTAATCGGTCTTGAAATGGCAGATAACCTCCACAAAAAAGGATTAAAAGTCACCATTGTTGAAGCACTTCCCGCCATTTTAGCAAATATCTTAGATGACGATATGAGTAAACCAATTCTTGAAACCATTAAAGAATCAGTATCCGTTCATATGAATACTTTTGCAACAGAAATTAAAACTGATAAAGACGGAAAAATAAACACTGTTGCCATTAACAAAAAAGATGAAGATGACCAACAGGAAATTCCCACAGATCTTTTAATTATTGCTGCAGGTATCAAACCAGAAACCAGTTTAGCTGAACAGGCTGGATGCAAAATTGGTTCCACCAAAGCAATACAAGTCAATGAACAATCACGTACATCAAAAAAAGATATTTATGCCGTTGGAGATTGTACAGAATATGTTGATTTTGTCACTGGTTTACCAATACCAATTGGACTGGGAAGTATCGCTGTTAGACAAGGAATAGCAGCTGGTGTAAATGCCGCAGGAGGGACATATAATCTTCCAAAAGGAGTATTACAAACAGCAACATCAGAATTTTTTTCAATAGAGATCGGAAGCGTAGGACCATCATTGCAAACACGAAATGATATAGAAACTGTTACAGCGAAATATAAAGGACTCAGTAAACCAGAATACTTCCCAGGTGGCAAACCAATCACTATGAAAGCCATCGTTGATTTAAAAACTGGAAACGTGATTGGTGCTCAAGCGGTTGGAGAAAATGCAGCTCAACGAGTAAACACATATGCAACAGCAATTTTATCTGAGCTTCACATCGATACCTTTAAAAAATTAGAAACTGCTTATGCACCACCAATCGCACCAACTCTTGATGTGGTAACTCTTGTTGCAGATGTTGCATCATTAAAATGGCATCGAAAAAAATAAAAAATAAGTAAAAAAGGATGTATTATTTTAAAAATCCTTTTTTCTTCTGCTCATTATCTGTTACTTGATTTTCTTGAGAATCAGATGAAGTTTCACTTGTTTCAGGAGATGAAGAGGTTGATGGATTAAATGGTGGTCCGCCTGAGAACAATTTGTCAAAGATTTCTTTGTTTGAATTAAACCATTGTTCCCATTTCTTATTCTGTTTTCGAAGATGAGTAACTTCATGTTCAGTTTCTTCGTATAAATGATAAAGTTTCGTTAATCGATCCTTTTCCTTTTCATACGCCTTATTCACATCTTCATATTTATCTTTGTATTCTGAGTATTTTTCATACTTTTTATATTCATCAACAGATTTTTGTAATGAATTAATCGTATCCTTTTGCTCAGATATCGCCTGTTTTAAATCTTGATTTTGCCTTTCAAGATTATTTCTCATATCGGTAAAATCATTGATTCTTTGTTGGTATTCATCAAGTTTTTCTGCAGCATTTTTTTGTTCGTTAACCTTCTGATTCAATGTTTCAATACGAGCGGTGTAATCATCTTCAAGATCCTGTTTCTCCTGTTCAGCAGTATGCATTCTGTCCTCATATTCCTGAAGTTTACCTTCAGCAGCAGACAATTCCTCTTCTTGTTTCTTATATGCATCCCACAGCTTGATTAACCGTTCTTTTTCCTTTTCAAGTTCTTCACTATACTTTTGCGCGCCTTGATAAGCTTCTTCTCGTTGTTTCTCAATCTCTGAAAGCTGTCCCTCAAATTTCTGAATCGTGCTGGTTATTTCATTTAATGCATCCACATCCAACATGTTCTTTATTCTGGAGAGATTTTCAGTGGTTTTGTTAAATGAATCAGTAAGATGATCAATTTCAGTAGCAGCTTGGCGGAGTCTCTCTTCTAGGGTATCAACTTCAGGATTTGCTCCTGTAAACATATTTTCCTCACTCATAATCTGTTACCTCCCACAATAAAGGCAAGTACCATGGCTAAGAATGAAACTGTGGCTATATAAGACTTACCATATTTCCACATTTGTTCATCCTTCAGACCCTTTATTTTCGCAAATAATCTCTGATTTAAAGGAATGGAATTAAAATAAGAATAATTTCAATAATAACCGCTAAACTAATAAACTATTTCATACATACTGAAATAGCGAGGCTCCTCAATTGCTAGGAGGAATAGATTGGATGGGATTATTCAGACGAAGGAGTTTAAAATCATTCTTACGACGTATTTTTGGGAAGAAACAAGCCAAAATTGGTATTTATGGTCCACCAAATGTAGGTAAAACAACACTTGCTAATAGAATTCTTCAAGATTGGACTGGTGAACAAATGGGAAGTGTTTCTGAAGTACCTCATGAAACCAGGATGGCTGCATGGGAAAATGATGTTAAAATCGAAAATAATGGATCTTCATTATACATGGATATTGTAGACACTCCAGGTATTTCAACTAAAGTGGATTTTAAAGAGTTCATCAATAAATTCAAGATGGATAAAGATGAAGCAAAACAACGGGCAAAGGAAGCAACTGAAGGAGTAATTGAATCTATTAGGTCACTTGATGATGTAGATGGAATCTTATTAGTCATGGATTCAACAAGAGATCCATTCACTCAAGTGAATGTTACCATACTTGGAAATCTTGAAGCACGAAATCTTCCAGTTCTTATTGCAGCTAATAAAATCGATCAAAAAACATCAAGTCCAGCAACATTAAAAGCAGCATTTCCCCAACACCCCGTGGTACCAATAAGTGCATTAACAGGATATAATTCCGATGATTTGTATTCACATATGATTACTCATTTTGGAAAGAAAAAATCACGGAAAAAACGGAGGTGAACATTATGGGAAAAAAGGGTAAAAAATTAAAAAATGAAGATAGCATCGCAGTTAACCTTGTTTCCCGACAGAAACTCGATGAATTCACCGCTGATGAAAAAATTAAATTCATTCTCAAAGAAGTACAAAATGGTAAAGTACTGGTTTTGGAACATGGACTCACCGCACTTGAACAATCAGATCTCATTGAAAAAACAATGAAGGAAATCAAGCAAGATACGTTCATTGGAATAGAAATGGAAGGATATGGGGAAGAAAAACCGAGTTTTTTCAAAAAAATACTTGGTGTCATCCAAAAACCACGAATGACGGTGATTGGTCCGGCTCACTTATTAAAAACGATTAACAAAGATAATAATATGATTGAAACAAAAATTATCCCTGGGAAAGGAGGCTAATTTTTGTGCCTCATCAATGCCTGAAATGCGGAGCAATTTTTGAGGATGGATCCCCTGAATTACTCAAAGGATGCCCACAATGTGGAGGAAATCGGTTTTTTTACACGAAAAAGGCACTTGATGAAAATGCCCGAGAAGAAATTCAAAAAGAGGTTGGAAAGGACATCAATGAACAACTGGTAAACATGCTTGGATCACAAAGTAATGATTTAGTGGATCAAGCAGGTAACTGGGTGAATATGAAACCTAAGGATATCCGAAAGGCCCTTTCATCACATATCAATGAACAACCAATTGTAACTTCTACAAAAAAAGAAAAAAAGACAACAAAAACTGAATCGAAACAAAAAAAATATGCGAAATATCCACAATATACACTCGTTGAGGATGAATCATACCGACAAGAACAACTAAATCGATGTATTCCTAAAAAAAACAAATCTACTCATCCAGAGACCATTGGAATTCGTCCACCAGGAGAATACGAAATAGATATCAAAGGACTTCTTGAACATCATCCAATTATCATTGAAAAAGACGGGTCATATACCATTCATCTTCCCTCAGCATTCAAACAATTTCAAAAAGAACATGAAAAAAATAAAAAGTGAAGAAATCTATTTTTTATAATCGAAGCCGACGATGCAATTTAACCACTGCTTCAACAGCTGCTTTTGCTCGTTCAATACGAGCCTCAGCTTGCAACCGCGTCATCCCCGGACCCGTGATTCCAAGTCCAACAGGTTTGCCGAAATCAACGGCTAAATCTGATATCTTTCGAGAAGCATGAGAAATTACGATATCATCATGTTCGGTTTCACCTTCAATTACTGCTCCCAGCGCGACCACACCATCAATATCATCTCGTTCAAGTAATTTTTTAATCGCAAGTCCCATGTCAAACACACCAGGAACCTTCACGGTTTGAGATATTTCACAACCAAGAAACTGAGCGTGTTCACGAGCTCGTTCAAGCATCATCATGGTGATATCATAATTAAATTCAGATACAACTGCCCCAATTCTCATCGAGTTTTTCGCCATATTTTTTCCTCCTATTTACTAATTGGGCCCGCATCATCAAACCCTTGACGAAGACCACTACCTGCATGGTTAATCAACCATTCAGGATGAAATAATAATCGAAGCACATTTTGCGCATGTTCACGAATACGTCGTTCAGCAAGCCAAAATAATTCTTTTTCATCCCTTGCTTCATCTTCATGCACAAACACTTCAATAATATGCATGTTAGTTAACAATTGCACTTGAATTAACCCATTACTTGCTTCATGTGCGCATTGTTTATCAATAGATTCTCCACCAGGCATACCAAGTGCCATCACAATATCGCAGTGTTTCTCTTCAATGATTTTCTTACAAGCAACCGGTAAATCCTTAATCCCTGGAACTGTAACTCGCATTATTTTTATCTGATCGCGAGTACTCTGAATCTCATTAATAGCAATAGATCCCATATTCACCCGAGCAAATGTGGTATCAACAATGCCAATTCGTTTCATTCCTGCTCAATCTTCTCCATTTCTAGTTGAAATCCATACGCTTCAATAATTTTTGCAATAATCCGTCGTGTTCCATTCAAATCAGAAGTTTTATCATATTTCGGCAGCCGAACAATATTGGCGTTAATATGTCGCTTGTTTAACTTTTCTTGCAATGATTTTTCATTATGGATCTGATCATATCCAAGCGCGATCACATCAGGTTTAATTTGTTCAACAACTTCAAACATATCATCTTCGTTTCCAATAACTGCATCATCAACGACACGTAATTCCTTGATCAGATTAAGCCGCATATCTTCAGACGTAACGGGTTCATGTTTTAACCGACGAACTGTTTTATCACAAGCAACTACCACAATTATTTTGTCACCAAGTTTTTTTGCTTCTTTTAAAAAATAAATATGTCCCATATGTAAAATATCAAATGTGCCCGTTGCCATTACTCTGACCATGATTTCCAACTCTTCACAATCTCTTTTCCTTGTAAAAATGTCAAATCATGTTTATCAGCATATCGTTTTGCATCCTTTTTAGATAATGCTTTTCCATCATCCCCCATCATTTCACATCCACAAGCAACTGGAGTTACTCCCGCCATGGTTAATAAACAGGTTGAAAGCTCAGTATGACCAAAACGATTCATTAATGGTTTATCCGAAGACCTGCAAATGGGTACATGACCTGGAGATCTAAAATGTTTACCAAGTTCATCAACTGGTTTTTCAATATGATTCGTTAAACACTGTTTACATAAACGTGCAAATTCTTTCATAGTCAAACTTCGATCATTATCAGTTATCCCTGTAAAAGAATCCCTATGATTGATGTACAATGAAAACGAGGATTTTGCATCATAGGGTATATCATCAGCAATCAGTGATTGTAACACCGGATACTCTTTTTCACAACTGGTGAACACATCAGCGATAAAAGGAAGTTGAAATAATTTCGCGATTTCATCAGTAATCATTAAAAATAAAAGCCCACCGCCATCCTTTCGCATTATTTGAACATGAGATGGAGTAACAAATTCAGCAGGCAGAACAAAATCCGTTTCACCCTCCCGATCATCCGCATCATGAATAAGCACAATTTTTCCCTGACGAATATCCGCGAGCGCTTGTTGAATCATAGAAATAACTTTCACCCGCCAGCACAACAGACTATTTTTTCATAAAAGATAGTTAATTACTCAGAAATTGGTTGAGATGATCTTTTTTCATGAGATGCTAACTTTCGCGTGATGTAACCTGCGATTCTGTTACGTAAAAGATTACTTCTTACGGTAGTTAGTTCTCCTACTTTTTGCTTGTTATGCTGAAAATTATTAATTACGAATTGATCGGGATATTTCTCTAATAAATCCCGGGCAAGTGTTTTAATGAATGTTTGTCGTATATTTCCCAGAGTATCACCTTTTTGTCGTTTGCGAGGCTGCAATACGTTTTATATATAAAAACTTTGCAGGCTTTTTTCATGAAAAAGTACTTCTTTTCACTCAGAAAAAGAATTCTACCAAAAAAATATGAAGAACCATTCGCTTAAAAAAGGCAATGATTTGTACACAACTAATTAGAAATGGCCGATGATTATTAAAAAACTGCAATCTATTTATACCAAGAAGATTTAACTAGTTTGTATCTAGCGTTTATCCGGAAGGGGAATACCAATCAAAAAGAAACCGTATTTACTTAAAAACATTGCAAAACACCATTTGCAACAAATTGAATCAATTGCATTGGAAAGTGATGTGGCACAAAATATGTTTGCAATGTTTTACCGCTCAAGATTATACTCGTTTATCAAAGAAAAAATTAGAAGATTCCAGGATTTAAAACTCCTTGGTCAAATCAAAAAAAGTAAAGTACCCGATCATGTGGCAATCATTATGGATGGCAACAGACGTTTTGCAACATCCACTGGGTTGAATCCTTCACTGGGTCATCATTTCGGTACAGAAAAAGTAAAGGACACCTTGGATTGGTGTTTAGAACTTGGAATAAAAAATCTTACATTATATGCGTTTTCAACAGAAAATTTTAATCGAGAACAGGATGAAGTAGAAGAATTAATGGATCTTTGTTACACTGAATTATCCAAAGCAAAAAAAGATTCCAGGCTTCATAAAAACAAGGTCAAAGTATCTGTTATCGGTCAAATTGATAATTTACCATCTCATATCCAAGAAGAAGCAAATGGTTTAATGAATCAAACAAAAGAATATGATAAGTATAATTTCAGCATCGCAATAGCCTATGGCGGTCGAGAAGAGATTGTAAATGCAGTTCAACGAATAGCTGAGGATGTACAAGGTGGAGAACTTGATATTGCAGACATTAACGAAGAAAAAGTAGCTTCTTATCTTTATACAAAAGATCTTCCTGACCCTGATCTCATCTTGCGAACATCAGGTGAAGAACGTATTTCTAATTTTTTACTTTGGCAAATGGCATATTCTGAGTTCTATTTCACTGATGTATACTGGCCAGCTTTTCAAAAGAGAGATTTTCTAAAAGCAATTAACTCATATCAACAACGAAAACGACGATATGGTAATTAATCAACAATAAAAAAACACTATTTTTTGTGTTGTTCATTTTCAATTTCAGCAGCAATCTTAGAAAGCTTAGCGAACTGAGAATGAAAAAACCAAGAAATACCACCAAATCCAACGAAAAGTAGGCCTAATGCAA
>JAGXLH010000128.1 GCA_018334795.1 Thermoplasmatota archaeon | reverse complement strand
TCTAATTCATTAGTATGGGATTTACGAAAACTCATTTGGGACATTAATATTCGTGTGCATTATGGTGTTAATGATGCCATTAGTAAATTTGCTTCGAGATGGGGTCGGTATAGTGAAGCGTTCAAACGTAGTCTTCATTTAATTCGAAGTTCTGTTGATGAACCTGATGAAGCGCAACGAATGATGACCTTGAACAAAGCACTTGATGTTGGTCTTGAAGGAACTAGAGATATGATGCGAGCGTTTGCTGATCAGTTGCATCAACCAATCATGGTGATTTATTCCATTGGAATCATGATTCCATTATCTATTATTGCTATGCTTCCTGCTGCTGGATTAATTGGTCTTCATATCACTATTTTTCAAGTTTTTTTTGTGTATGATTTACTTCTTCCCTTAGTCCTTTTTTTGTATATGAGATCAGTGTTGTTACATCGACCAGCTACGTTTTCACCACCTCATATCGCATATACGGATCCAAGGATTGTAAAAATGAATAAAAAAAAGATTGCGTTAGTAGCAGTAAGTATTGGATTTTTGATTAGTATTCCTGGTTTATTGTATATCATTGCTATCCTGATTTCATCAGTTTCTGTTCTACCCGTTTTTTCTCAGATTATGTTATTTAATGAAACCGTTCCAATGAGCTTGTTTTTGTTATGGGGATTTGTCATTGGTTTTTTTGTGTATGCTCGATTAGCATTCACATCAGTTCATCATATTAGAAAAAAGATTAAACATATGGAAAAAGAATTCAGTGATGCCCTGTATATTATTGGCAAACGACTTCATGAGGGAAAGTCTCCTGAGGAAAGTCTTTCATATACAGCTGAAACATTGAAAGGATCAGTGATTAGTGATTTGTTTAGTGAAACGGTGTTTGTGCTTTCTGCTCGACAGGCTACTATTGAAATGGCATTGTTTCATCCTGAGTTTGGATCTTTGAAAAATGTGTATTCAAATCGAATTAATGCCGTGATGAAATTATTCGTTGAAGGTATTAAGAAAAGTCAGCGATCTGCGAGTCTTTCTATTATTCGTTTAGCTGATCATTTAAAAGCATTACAGGAAGTGGAAAAGCATATTCGGGAAACACTTGCAACGTTAACGGCAACCCTTCGATCTACAGCAACGCTTTTTGCTCCATTGATTGCAGGAGTAACGTTAGCGATTACTCAGTTGATCAGTACTATTGTTGAACAAATGATGCTTACTTCGAATTCTAGTTCATTATTTGCAATGGAAGATACGATGATGCCCGGAATTACCACTGCGTTTGCTCTTGAAAATATTGAACCGACGTGGTTTATCTTGGTTATCGGTATTTATATTATTGAACTGGTGATTCTTCTTACTCGTTTTACGAATGGAATTGAGGATGGGGATGATCACGTGTCATTTATGTATGATCTTGGAAGGGTGTTACCGGTAGCAATGTTAGTGTTAACGATTAGTATTTTTTTAAGTTCTATGTTTTTAGGTTCACTTGCTATTTCTTTATAAAAAAAGGTTTTATTCTTAAAGCGTAATACCAAATATGTTAATTTTAAGAAGGAAAGGGATCCTCCCTCCCCCTTATTTTACTTTCAATTGCTCTCCTTTTTCCCTTTCAGTATAAGAGTAATTTGTGCTTATTTAAACGTTTTCCTCACAACTATTCCCTTATTTATGATAAAATACTATTATTTGTTGAGTAAAAAAAGAATATTTCTTTAATAAAACCAGTATTACAATTAAGCATAAAAAAAAAGAAGAAAAAAAAGTTTTTTTATTGTTTATATCCAATCTTTCGAAGGAAATCCTTTCGCCATTTAATGTCTTCTTTGTTTTCCACTCCAACTGGCATAAATCCATCGATTACTCCAAGGATTCCTCGTCCTGGTTCACCGTCATTCTTTGTTTCAGCTATCATCACTTTGGTAGGATTAGCTGTTGCACAAAAAATAGTACAGACCTCTGGAACCTTTTTAATGTTGTGTAATACATGTAATGGAAAACAATTCTTTAAAAAGATGATAAAGGAATGACCGGCACCAATATTCATCGCATTTGTTTCAGCGAGTTTTTGTAATTCCTTATTATTTCCAGTACTTCGAACTTTTCGAGCACCACTTGCTTCACAAAATCCAATGCCAAACTCAGCATCTGGTACACTATTCACTATTGCTTCATATAAATCCTCAACGGATTTGATAAAATGGGTTTGTCCTAAGATAAAATTCAAATCTTTTGGTTTTTCAATATCAACTAATCTTAACTGAAAGTCATCCATATCACAATTCACCTCATAATACTGTTTTCAATCTTTCAATACAAAAAACAATATTTAAAGCATGTGACCAAAAAAAAGTGAACTCAACAAAAAAAGGTTTTTATGGAATGTTTTCCGGATGAGCAGTCAAATAACTCACGAGTTTAATCGTTGATCCAACTGAAATAATCAACACAAGAGTAAGTACAATTAATTCAATATGAGCTTCACCAAACAAATTAATATGAACACTGAACATAAAGTCATTAAAAAAATAGGCATGTAAAAAACTACCATATAATACGAGTGAATTCGTTATCAAAACAAATAAACCAAGCAAATAAAATCCTAATCTAAGTTTTTGATTCGTTCTTAATTCACCACATACAAGGTTGAACTTACGTATTTAAAACTGTTATTAGACAAATGTTATCAAAAAAAATCAAGAAAAAAAGTGTTTACTCCACTAATTATTCTATATTTCATAGATTAGTATTCACAAATAAAAGAAGAAAGAATGTTAATTACCAGTACTCAGTTCATCGTTTTCCATCAGATAAAATCAAATATGTCAGCTACTTGAACTTTTTTTCTGTTGCATTTGCTGTTTTTATAGATGAAAAATTGGGCGTAGTTTTTATTTGTAAATAGTATCATGATGATCAAAATCATCGAACAAAATAAGATCTTCCTCCTTTTTATACTGGAATATGAGGACGAAATGACCAATGTGAACACGTTTTGAATCATTCATGTTATATCTAAGATTCTTGTAATGCTTGACATCCTCAGCATGTATTATTTCATCAATTTTTTTCAAAATCAGATTGTAGAGTTTTTTATCTTTCTTAGATAATTTTTTAAGTATTTTTTCAAGGTTGTCACTTACATCAAAATTGTGCACACATTACACCTTTTAACTTGTTTCCTTCCTTAACTCTTCAACAGATTTATATCGAGTATATTTTCCTTTACGGATCTTTTCTAGTTTTTCAACATATTCGGGTCTAAGTTCTGGTTCTAAAAAAGCAGACTCATATTTTTCTATGACATACTCGATTGCTTGACTTTTATCTTTGAATCCATATTTTGCCTTGACAATATTAAGGACACGATTTAAACGATCATCAATTTTAATAACGGCTTGTACCATATTATCCCAAGTATATATTAGTATATATTACATATATAAATGTATGCTTAAAAGTAGTAAAACAAACATTCATTGATGGTTTTTATTGCGTTTGGAGTAATAACCAAAGAAGATTTACCTGAAAGTACGTTCTCTACCTTTTTTATTATTTTGTGGAAAAAATGCCCTGGATACTACAATGAGATCTGACTGACCAAACACCGTTTGCACGTAATTGACCTGACACCCTCTGCAAAATTTTTGGGGAAAACTACCATCCTTTGCAGTGTTTGCTCAAAAGGTAGATAGTGATGAAGCAGGCATGATGAAGTAGAATGTTTTGCGTCAGGTGAACTGATCTTTTTTCTTCTGTTGGCAGGTAGGTGGTTTGCAGTGAGCGGGCTGATGACTTTTGCGTGCAAAGGTTGGTTGCCAACTGACGAATTTTGCGCGTAATTGGTGGTTGGGTTGTTATTGAAGAAGTGGTAAGATTGTTCAAGGACATATTAAAAAATAAACGAATGAAAAGAAAAAAAGAGTGAAAAGAAAGAAGGTTATTCTTTCTATTATTCGAAATAGATGTATCCAGTTTTTATTAAAATTGCAATTACTGCTATGATAATTATGATGAGTATTAGTGCTACGATAAGCCATGGAAACTCTTCTTCTTCCGTTGTTTCATCTGGAGTTTCATATGAGGTAGATGTTTCAGTTTCGGTATTATATTCATAATCCCACTCTCCATCATCGTCTTCATCGATTAGCACAGTATTTTCATCAACTGATTCAACAGTTGTTTCTACACCGGTATCTGAATTGTAAAATGTATCAACAGTGCCATCATCATCAGTATCAATCAAATATCCCTCTGGAATGTCAACTGATTCACCAACATAAATAGTTGCAGTAGTGGTATCATTATCTGTTAGGCCATCATCATCAGTAACAGTTAACGTAATTTCAAAGGTTCCTGTGGAAGTATAACTATGTGTTGGGTTAACTCCATTCACAGAATTTCCATCACCACAAGACCATTCATAACTCGTAATAGAACCATCACTATCACTACTCTCAGATCCATCAAAGCTCAACGACTGATTGACAACACCAACATATGGTCCATTTGCATCAGCAGTTGGTGGCACTGGTGGAACATCTTCAATAGTTACTGTTGCTGTATCCGTATCCGTATCTGTTCCATCATCAACCGTGAGCACTACGGTAAATGTTTCAGCGGTTGAATACGAATGAGTCGTTGTCACTCCAGAACCCG
>JAGXLH010000127.1 GCA_018334795.1 Thermoplasmatota archaeon | reverse complement strand
TGCAACATCCATCCTGCTTCTTTTAACTGATATTTGTCAAGAGCTGTCTCTGTGTTTTTCATGATGCCTGAACCTGGATCAATACCTGTTATCGTATAAGAAAATAAACTTCCAGATGAAGTGTCATCTTCTTCATCATTTGTTTTTAAGGTACAGCCACAATAAAGACTGGTTATTAATAGTATGATAACAAGAATTATTTTACTTTTATCAGATAAATGTGTCTTCATCCCATCACCACTCATTATTACTATCATAAGTTTGATTGTATTAAATATTTTGCTAATTTAATGTCCAATGTTAATCAATTTTTTTTGGTATTCCTTTTTATACTGCCACTGGTTTTCTTTTTTTTGGTGGTGAATTGATGAAATATGTTATGGTGTATTGGTCTCGATTTACGCATAATAAACAAATCGTTGAGTATTTAGATGAGAAATTAACGGCTAACGGTCATGAAGTAAATGTGTTTAAAACCGATGAGGTAGATCCAACAGATTTACCCAATGCAGATGTATATGTTTTCTCAGCTGCAGCTGAAGCCTTTCGTGTGCAAAAAAATATGCGTGTGTTCATGAAAAAAATTGAAGGGTTAGATGGAAAGAAATTTGCAATCATCAACACGCATGCAATGAAAAAAAAGAATTGGCTAAAGGGTATGAACCGAATCTTATCAAAAAAGGGTATGGTAAAAATCGCTGAGGTTGATTTTCGTATTGGTGACGGTCAAAAGAACGGTAAAGGCTTACTTGATGGATGGCAATTAAAACTTGATGGATTCCTTGAAAAAATAACTTAAAAAAAATTGTTGAATCTCATCTATACTACCTTTTTTCCTTTTTCTTCATGTATTCATGAACTCCTGTTGGTTCCACATGAATAACAGGAAAATAATGAGTTGTTTTCATGATTTTATCTTCAAGATCATCAGCAATTTTATGGGCGTCATCTAACGATAATGATCCATTCATTTCTACATGAAATGTTAAAATCTTGATATGGCCATAATCATGTACGTAGATACTATGAATATTACTAATCTGAGATGCTTGTTTAGTTATAGCTTGCAGTTTTTTTATAAGATTGCTGCTTGGTCGAGTGCCAATAAGATAATTCGATGATGTTTTGATTAAGTGCACACCAACATAAATGATAATAGCTGAGACAAAAAGCCCAAAGATTGCATCTAATATTGGAAATCCTAGATGAGATCCAATGATTCCTATGGCAACACCAATTGAAGAGATTGCATCCGTTCTATGATGCCAAGCATCAGCTTGAAGCATATCACTCTCTATTTTTTTAGAAATCAGTGAGGAATACCGTGCCATCAATTCTTTTCCAATGGCCGTACTAAGGATGATGATTGCAGTAATAATAGCAAAATCAGGATTAGAGAGTTGTTCTGGATGAAGTAAACGATCAAAGGATGTTTGAATGAAATTAAGTCCAATAATTATTAGAAAAACGGCAATGATAAGAGTTGCGATGTGCTCAGCTCGGCCGTGACCAAAAGGATGTTTTTTATCCGGTCGTTTCTTTGCGATTTTAAATCCAAAAATTACAATACCTGAAGTGGACACATCTGAGAGTGAATGAATTGCATCTGCAGCAAGACCAATACTATTAACAAGAAGCGCAAGACTGATCTTTATGAAAAAAAGAGTTACATTTCCAATGATGCTTACCAGTGCTTCTAAATATCCATACTTAGCACGGATATCTGGATTTGTGATATCTCCATATTCTGGAAGTTTCATCCATCCTTTTTTCTTTCCCATATGTTCCAAAAAAAGATAACTGAGGCTCTGATTTATGTTTTATGGATTAAGACTTGGCTTGGTTCCTTTATGAGATGTTTGTGACAAAAATTTATTAAATATAAATAATATTATTAATTATAGATTTGCTCATTAATAATTTGTTTTTTTCTGGAGTGAAGACGATATGAAAATGTCCTTGAAAAAATTGGTAAGCCTGTGCATCATTCTTTTGTTCATCACTGTGTTGTTCTCTGGTTGTTTATCAAATGAAACTGTTATGGTTGAAATGAGAGATGGCATACAGTTGGCAACTGATGTATATCTTCCCAGTAACAATGGAGAACCTCATGGTACTCTTCTTGTTCGAACTCCGTATAATAAGAATGATATGCGGGATTTAGGAAAAACCTGGGCAAAACTTGGGTGGCCAAATGTGATTCAGGATATGCGCGGACGATATCAAAGTGAAGGAATTGATACGGTTTTTAGAAATGCACATACTGATGGACCTGATACTCTTGCATGGATTGCAGATCAATCATTTTCCAATGGAAAGATTGCAACGTTTGGTGGTTCAGCACTTGGCATAAACCAGTATTATATGGCGGGTGCTAATCCAGATTATCTTGCGTGTCAATATGTTCAGGTTGCCACTCCAAATTTGTATAATACTGGTGTGCAACAAGGAGGCCAGTTGCGATGGAGTTTAGTTCCCCGTTGGTTAGAAGGACAAAATAGTCTGTATATGCTTGATGAGTATCTAGCTCATGAGAATTATAGCCTTGATTATTGGGGGAATGTGAGTTTAGAAAACAAATGGTCGCAGGTGAATGTTCCTGCGATTCATATTGGTGGCTGGTATGATTGTTTCGCTCAAGGTAGTGTTAATGGATTTATGGGATATCAATACCAGGGTGGCCCAGGAGCTCAGGGTAACTCTAAACTGATTATGGGGCCGTGGACACATGGTGGCGGCCGAGAACAAGGTGAATTAGTGTATCCAGAGAATGCAATGGATAATTTTTCAATCTATATGTTTTCAGATATGGTTGAACAATATACTATGGATAATGGAAATCGTTTTGATGAATGGCCAAGTGTTCTTTACTATGTGATGGGTGATGTAACTAATACCTCATCTCCGGGAAATGTATGGTTAACAGCAGATAACTGGCCCGTAGCCTATGACCCAGTTTCTGTGTTCATGACTGCTTCAAATGGGTTAACTGATATGCTGCCCACCTCTTCAGATTCATTTACTTATGATTATGATCCAACTGATCCAGTTCCAACTATTGGTGGACAAAATCTGAATATTAAACGAGGCCCATATGATCAACGTGAGGTTGAAAATCGAGACGATGTTATTGTATTCTCAACAGATGTTTTATCTAATCCCGTATGGATTGCTGGACCCGTTAAAGCTCGATTATTTGTTTCTTCAGATTGTGTAGATACGGATTTTACGGTGAAACTTACTGATGTGTATCCTGATGGTCGAAGTATGCTAATAACAGATAGTGTTATTCGAATGCGAAATCGAAATGGCTATGATCATTGGGAGTTTATGGAATCTGGAGAAATCTATGAAATTGAAATTGATCTCTGGAGCACAGCCTATTTGTTTAATAAAGGTCATCAAATTCGTGTTTCTGTTTCATCATCGAACTCACCACGTTTTCTCCCAAATCCAAATACAAAAGATGGTTGGATGAAAAATGAAACGTATCAAGTTGCTGAAAATACGGTTTATGTTGGTGATCAATATCCGTCTCAGATAATATTGCCATTAGTGACCTTAGATTATGAGAAAGAAGAAATTCGTTCTTCACTTGAATTAGCACAATCAACTCAAGGTTTTTTACAAACGCATCCTCTTTTCCAGTTCGTCGGAAAAGATATTCAACAATCTGTATTCAATAAAAACTAAGAACTAAAGAGTTCTTTTTCTTTTCACACTTTTTTTAATTTTGTTTATTTCTTTCTTGTTTTTTCCGTTTTTGGAAATGGATAAGTCGTTGTCTCATTTCCCTGATACGTCGATCAACATGTTGTTGGTATGTTGAATTCATGCTAAATGATACCTCCACCACTATTCTATGTAACAAATAGCAATATTTGTTAATAAATGTTTTTAATGTAACATAAAAAATGAACATAAAAAAATATTAAAATAATATTATATAAATTTAGTAACAGATATCAACGTAGACAGTAAAGATGACCAAGGGCACCAATAAAAACTGATCCTTCAGATACTGTAACTGAAGATCGAATCGGCGTCGTCACATAATTACGAGTTGCATCATCAATTGTGTCGCCCGGAGCAAAACACCACAATACCACTCCAGAATCAATATCAATGCGATATAATCGACCATCATCAGATCCAATAAGCACCGAATCCTTCCAGATCACTGGATCAGTATGAATGCCTGCATGACAACGAACGTTCCACATAATATCTCCTGATTCCGTATCCACGGCATACACGTTTTGATCATGAGAAGCAAAAATAACAAAATCATTCACCACAACAGGTGTACTTTCAATTCCCCAACCCGTATCAATCATCCATAACAGATCTCCAGAACTTTGATTCAACGCATACAGATTTGTATCCCAACTACCAACATACACTCGACCATTCTTTTGATACGGACAACTTGTCAATAATCCATCTGTTTCTTTTGTCCAAATAATACGACCATCAGTACTATTCACCGCAGTCACGGTTTCTTTAGATGCAACAATCAACACATCATCATTCACATCTGACAAATAAGCAGTTCCTTCAACAGCTAGCTGCCAAATAATAATCCCGGTATCCTGATTAATAGCATACACATTTTGTCTCTCTGATCCCACATACACCATATCATCAGTGACCACTGGCACACTTACGATTTTACCAATTGGTTTGGTATTCATCACCAT
>JAGXLH010000025.1 GCA_018334795.1 Thermoplasmatota archaeon | reverse complement strand
TTATAAAAATTTAAAGTAAAGTTACTCTTTTTTAGAATCAAAAAAAGAAAGGGTAATGCAAGTAAAACGGCCGTTATTCACGTATGATACTCAGCATTAATCCGAACATATTCATAAGAAAAATCACAACCCCACGCAGTAGCCTCTTTTTCACCTTGATTTAATTTTACTAGCACACATAACTGCGATGATTTCAACATAAGCTTAATTCTTTTCCGATCAAAATCCAACCTATTACCATTCTCAGCAACTTTCATCATATTCTTACTTGAACCAAGATAAATATCAATTTTATCAGGATCAATGTCAACACCCGATCTACCAACAGCAGCAATAATTCTTCCCCAATTTGGATCTCGACCAAACAAGGCCGTTCTTACCAGATTTGAATTAGCTATGGTTTTAGCAACCTTTCGACCCTCTTCTTCAGATCGAGCATTAGTTACCGTATATGTAACAAATTTTGTAGCTCCTTCACCATCAGAAACGATAGCTTTTGCTAAATGTCTTAACAAATCCTCAAGTTTTCGTTGAAATAATTCATACTCTTCATCTTTTTCAGTAATCCGTTCATTTCCCGCAAGTCCATTAGCCATCACAGAAACCATATCATTTGTGGATGTATCACCATCAACTGTTATCATGTTAAATGTCCGTTTTACAGATTCAGATAATGCATCTTGCAATAAATCAGGATCAATGTTTACATCAGAAACAATAAAACAAAGCATCGTAGCCATGTTAGGATGAATCATACCCGATCCTTTAGCAATACCTGCCATATTCACCTTCTTTTTACCAATTTTAAACGAACTGAATCCTTCTTTTTGAAATGTATCCGTAGTCATAATTGCATTAGCAACCATATCCCCTGCAATCTTTCGATCTGAAAGAACACTCACGTTCTTTCGAATGGCTTTAACTACTTTATCTGTTGGAAATGGTTCACCGATAACACCAGTTGCAGCAACAATCACATCATCAACAGAAATATCTAATTCAGTTGCAAGCACAATCGCTGCTTTCTTTGCTCCCTGCATTCCTTTTGGTCCATTACATGCATTTGCATTACCAGAAGTCACAATGATAGCTTGTGCGGTTTTATTTTCAAGATGTTTTTTTGTTAACTTAATGGGATGAGCCTGAACCTTATTTTGCGTATAAACTGCAGCAGCACTAGCTGGAACCTCAGAAAAAATAAGTGCTAAATCCCGTCGTTTAGATTTGATGCCAATATGACAGCCTCTCACCTTAAATCCAGTTACATCAGTTATATTCTTCTGCATTCCTAAAAACCATCCTTTTCAAAACAACATATCTTTGTTATTATACATTATGGTGAAAGTGGAATATGAGATATCCCTTGTTTTTCATTAAAATCAAGCATAATGTTCATATTTTGCACCGCTTGTCCTGCGGCCCCCTTTACTAAATTATCAATAGCTGAAAGTAACACAATCTGATTTGTCCGATCAATTTTTACTGGAAACACATCACAATAATTCGATCCTCGAACAGATTGAACATTAGGAGGATTCTTTCTAACTCGAACAAACGGCTCCGTCTCATAAAATGAGTTATACGCATCCAATAGTTCTTCTTTGTTAATTTTATTTTTACTCTTAGCATACACCGTCGTTAATATCCCGCGGTTTAAGGGAACAAGATGAGGAGTGAACAATACATTGATTTCTTTTCCACTATTTTCAGTTAAAATTTCTTCTATTTCTGGCGTATGCCGATGTTTTCCTACTTTGTAAGCCCTGAAATCCTCATTAGCACGTGGAAAATGTGTAGTTTCCGAAGGTTTTGCCCCTGCTCCGGTAACTCCTGATTTCGAATCTACAGAAATACTTGACACATCTAGGAAATCCTGATTAAGAGCGGGTGCTAAGGCAAGAATGGTAGATGTGGGGTAACAACCAGGATTAGCGACTAACTGAGCATCAGCAATATCTTTCCTGAATAATTCAGGGAGGCCATACACTGCGGAATCAAGTGCAGCTGGAAACTCATGATTCATTTCATACCATTGTTCATACGTATTTTTGTTTTTCAATCGGAAATCACCAGATAAATCAATGATTCGAGGACCGTTCAACCCGATTTTTTTAACAAATTTCATGGAAACACCATGAGGTAATGCTAAAAACACAACATCTAACTTTTTGATATCATCAATAGAAGGATTTGATAATTTTTGATCACAAATACCTTCAAGATAGGGATGAACATCGGAGATTTTTTTACCAGCAAAACTTCGTGATGTAATCATAGACAAATCAATCTGATTATGCTGAGTGAGAATTCTTGTTAACTCTGAACCAGTATACCCTGTTGCTCCAATGATTCCAACTTCAATTGTCATCAGAAAACACCTCTTCAATAACATTAACTAATACAGTAACAGCAGTATCAAGATCCTTTTCAGAAATGTTTAATGGTGGAACAAATCGAATCACATTTTTCGCGGTGCAATTCGCAAGCACTCCACGTTTCATCATTTCAGGAACAATTTCCTTTCCCTCCCGGTCAAGTACGATACCAACCATAAGGCCTTTCCCACGAACTTCCGTGATATGACTTGTTTTCTTACGTTCCTCATTTAACCGATTCATAAGATAGGTGCCAGTTAGTTGTGCCTGTTGTGCAAAATTTTCATCAATCAATGTTGAAACTGAAGCATAGGCAGCAGCTGTAGCTAGTGGATTACCACCAAAAGTTGTTCCATGATCTCCTTTGTCAAAAGCATTTGCTATTTCTTCTTTTGCTAACAATGCACCAATAGGAAAACCACCACCAAGTGCTTTAGCAATGGTGATCATATCTGGTATGACGTTATAACCTTGATAAGCAAATAAATGACCCGTTCGAGCCATACCACACTGAATTTCATCAAAAATCAACAAAATATTATGCTTATCGCAGAGATCTCGTAACTCTTTAAGGTACGTTTTATCTGCTGGAACAATACCTCCTTCTCCTTGTACAGGTTCAACCATAACTGCACAAATTGAATCATCAATAGCCGCTTCAACAGCCTGTAGATCATTAAATGGAACTGTTTTAAAACCAGATGGAAGTGGGTCGAAACCAACACGATATTTTTTTTGACCAGTAGCAGTTACACAAGCTATACTTCGCCCATGAAAGGATCCCTCCATGGTAATAATACCGCCACCTTTTCCATGTTTACCTGCCCATTTACGGGCAAGTTTGATAGCTGATTCTACTGCTTCAGTACCACTATTGACAAATAAGGCACGATCCATATCACAGTTGTCAAGAAGTAATTTTTCTAATTTTACCTGTGGTTCGATATAATAAATGTTAGTACAATGAATGAGTTGTTCAGCCTGTTTTTTAATAGCATTAACTACGTTTGGATGACAATGACCAAGGCTGTTCACTGCAATTCCGCCGAGTACGTCAATGTATTCATTCCCATCAGAATCCCACACATGAGATCCTTTTCCTTTTTTCAATAAAATTGGTAGTCTTCCATAAATCTGGAAATGATATTTTGAATCAATTTGTTCAACTTCTTTAAAATTCATTCTTATTTTTCCTCCTCATCAGAATAAATGACCGTTCCGTAATCAGAACCATTCTCAAATGATTGTAAAAGCGAATGCTTTTTTGTTCCATCAATAATCCGAACGGTTTTTACCCCATTTTTTATTGCTTTCACTGCAGATTCTACTTTTGGAATCATTCCACCTTGAATTTTTTTTCCAAGCAATGATTCAGCTTTTTTAATGTGAACTTTTTTCAAACGAGTTTTCTCATCATCTTTCTTTTCACGGATACCATCAACATTGGTTAAATAAATTAGAGAATCTGCTTTCAAGGAAGATGCTAGTTCACCAGCAAGAATATCTGCATTTACATTGAAATCGCCTTTGTCATCCCCGGCACAAATTGGAGAGATTACGGTTATAAAATCGTTTTCCATAAGTGTTTCAACAAGTGTTGCATCTATATGATATACTTCGCCAACTCGACCCAGATCTACTTTTTTTGTTTTTCCATCGACATCCATTTCCTTTTTTGCCTTTCTGGATTTTACAAGGGTTCCATCTTTTCCAGAAATGCCAACAGCATTACCGTTTCGTTCATTGATAAGTCCGACTAATTCCTTGTTGACTTTTCCAGATAGTACCATTTCAGCGATTTTCAAAGTTTCTTCATCTGTTTTCCTTTGTCCATGAACAAATTCTGGTTCTAATCCCTCCTTGTCCATTTGATTGCTGACTGCTGGTCCCCCTCCATGAACGATTATTGGTTTAAATCCCATTTTTTTCAGTTGAACGATGTCTTCAGCTACTGAAATCTTAAGATCATCATCCAACATCGCATTACCACCATATTTAATGACGATTTTTTTTGAATTAAAACCAAGTTTATCTAGCATTGCTGACGTATCAATTTTATTTATTTTATGTTTTACTCTACTTATCATATCTTCACTATCCAAAAATCTGGTTAAAAATCGATTTAAAAACTAGTCTCCAAATTGATATAAAACATGTTTTTATTGTCTCTCCTTCCCGTTTGTAATAATTTTTCGTACGCCTCTAATCCCTTTTTTAATAAGTGAAACTATATATACTTTTCGTTTTCATTTTTAATTGATTGACCAATGAATAAATTTAAGCAAATAGGATCAAAAAAATTGAAAATCCAAAGGCATTAAACCATATAATCTTTACCAATGATGCGCTGGATTTCTAGGAATAATTATCCATCCCACAAAATATGCTAAAACAATAAATCCAACAGAAGCAAAAAACAAAAGGACGTACAGTACACGGAAAATTGTTGGATCAACATTGAGATATTCAGCAAGTCCACCAAGAACTCCACCAAGGATTCTGTCTTTTCCCGATCGGTATAATCTTTTATATCCCTCTTGTTCACTATTCTTTTCAGCACTTGATTCATAGTTAGCAATTTCATTTCTAATTTGCTGTGAATGTGATTCTTGCTTAGATGAGGTAATCACACCGATGTATCCAATTAAAAGGATGAGAACAGCAAGTGGAAAAATGAGCGCTTCAAAAAAATCAATGAATGTTTGTACTAAAGCTAAATCAAATTGACTTGCAATAATCGCAAGAATATTAATGGCCACCCAAAACCAGACCATGAACACGATTGCCCCAATTAATGGAGAAACAAAACGAAATGGTTTTATTTTTTTTGAAAAATAATGTGAGTAACTAGATAAAAAGAAAATGATAAGAAAGATAAGTAAAAGAGATTCTAAGAACGTACTGATCTCTTGCATCCACGGTCGAGTTTGTCCAAAAAAAGACAACATCTTGATAACAATGAAAAAAATAACAAAAGCAATAAGTGCTGAAAGAACGGGTCCTATCACACCAAATGTTTTATCATACCAGGTTTCAATTTGTTTCCCAGTTTTTTCAAACGAGGTTTCAATTTTTTTTCCAATATGTTCAACTTCTTCACCAAAATGATCCATGTTTTGTTCGAACTGTGATTTAGAAGAGGAACTGGATAGTTTCGCGCCACAGTGCTGACAAAATGATGCAGTATTAGGATTTTTTTGATGACATGAAGGACATTCTTTCATAGAGAACACTTCCTCAAATTTAGAGGTTTAACAATTGTTTTCTTTAAAAAGGTACGGGTTTGATCAGATTGGACTGATAATAAATTACTATCTATTTTTTTCGAGTTCCAAAATATTCACCAAGTGCATTAAGATTTCTAGTAAGCATGTTTAATTCATGGACGATGTTTTTATATTGTCCTTCAGTCAATAATGATTTTTTATTATGTGGGCAAGGTAACTCTTTTATCGTTCCTTGTAATCTACATACTATAGGTCTCACAGGATAAATAGAACATCGATTATCTTGCAAGTAAGGACATCTCATTTGATTCGTTTTAAATTCTTCAAAAGAACATGTAAGATAATCCATATGATGTTGCTTCAGATATTCTCTTATATTAATTTCCTCTGGTTTAAACCACCAAATAGGATTTGAACATTTTAGACAATGTTTACATTCAAAAGAAGGAACTTTCGCATAAATCATATTTAACCGGCGAATAACTTCACCCTTTGGAATGATTTTCATTTCCTTATCAGAAGAATAAGAAAAATTTAGCTTATGAATATTGAGAACAGATTCCAAGGAGAAAGGAAAAAAATTCTGTGGAAAAAAAGGAAAAAATAACCTTTCTTATAACAAAAGAAACGCAATCCCCATAATAATAAAAATAACTGCAGCAACTTTATTAATCGTTTCTTTTGAAATTCTTTCAGAGATCAGTTTTCCAAAGTAAATCGCAATAATAGAAAGAATCGATAATGCAATCATCGATCCAATAAGAACGCCAAGTGGATTGAAACGAGTTGCAAACAAGGCTGCAGCAATTTGTGTTTTATCTCCCCATTCCGTAAGAAGAATAAGAAAAAACGAAGTGACAAATGGATTCTTATATGATTTTGTTTTCTCTTCCCCATTATCTTTATTGATCAATATCAAAATGCCAAACAAGATAAAAACAAGACCAGAAACGATTTTTAAATAAAAAAGAGGTATGAACATGGTAACCCATGACCCTGCGGCAATAGCTACTCCATCAACGATTAAAAAAGCAAATAATACACCAATTAAGATTTGAAGATGTTTCGTTGTTTTAGAAGAAAGAAGTAGAACTGAAAGTTGCGTTTTATCTCCAAGTTCTGCAATTGCAATTGCAATCAATGGGACAAGGATATCTTCTAATATAAGAATCTACTCCACTAATTTCTAATTGAATGAAGGATATAATAAAAAAAGTTATCCTTTTATGTGTCATTTTCGGAAAAACGAAGATGGAAAAATAATCAACCACATACAAAAACAATCAGAAAAATGAAGATGATTCATCCCAGGTTGTGAAGAAAGATGAGAAGAAAAGTCTGGGAGAACTCCTCACTTTCTGCGGTTGAGATGGGATGGTAATGCACTCCTAAAAAAATACCAGCCCAGACTTTTTCATTACTTCTACTACTAAGCATAAGATGAGAGTTTAAGTACCTTTTTCGCAGGTAAGTATGTACATAATTGTGAATGCAAAAAACACTTGTTTTTTTGAAGTAAAAACCGTAAAAATACTTCCAAGCATACCATCATCGAGAAATACAATAAATGGGAAAGAACGTTTTACATAAAAATAATTTTTATCAAAAAAAAACATTACCAAAATTTTTTTCGAATGTTTTATATGTAACTAGGTCTTTTCATTTCTTAAATTGGTGGTGAGGTAAAAAATGGTTTTAGATAATATTATAGAAGGAATAAATGCAGGTTTTTATGATGCTTTTGAAAGTATAGTAGCCGCTCTTCCAGGAATAATTGCAGCAATCATCATCCTACTCATTGGTTACATTATTGGAAAAATCGTTGGTGGAGGAGTGAGGCGATTATTAGAAAAAGCAAAAACAGATAAGAAAATCGCAAAAAATACGATAATCAAACGTATGTTAGACTCCGTGGACATGACCTTTTCTAAACTAATGGGAGTACTCGTCTCATTGTTCTTTTATGTGGTCTTCATTCTTGCTGCTGTTGATGTTTTACAAATTCAAATATTGAGTACTTTTGTAAACGCTGTTTTACTATATCTTCCTCACTTAATCGCAGGAATACTTGTACTTATCGTAGGCTTAATCGCAGTGGAATGGATTGTTTCATTCATCCAAAACACCATGAATCAATACAAGGTATCACTTGCAAACATCATAACCTTGTTCTTCAGAGCAGTATTAACGCTTGTTGTCATTGTAATCACTCTTGATCAATGGAAAATAGACACTTCGATTATCTACACATTCATTCAACCACTTGCTTGGGGTGTTGCAGCAGCAATCGCCGTCGCATTCGGCTGGGGATTCAAAGACATAGTTGGTGACTGGGCTAAAAAACAAGCTAAAGAGCTTACAAAAGAAAAATAAGAATTCTTCCAGTCAAGTATCAATTCAAAGAAAACGAGTTCATATTCTGAACCTGTCTTTAGGATGGATAATAATACTGCTACGTGTCCATCTAAAAAAAGATAAAATACACATTAATAGGAATGGTCAGGAGAAATATTCTTAGATAACCTCTCATTTTCTGAAGTTGAAAAAGAAGAATTATGCGAACTTCTTACCATTATCTTAATTTAATGAAATTATTTTTCATTTCAGCATATTTTACAGAAAATTATTAATATAAAGTGTTTATAATAAACATTAATTTAAAATATATTAGATATGGAGGGAAGTATTATTGTAAAAAATAATGAATTTAAAAATGGAAAATCAAAAGTAAACTCCATTAAAAAAATTTTTACAAGTGAGGGGAAAAATCTTCTTAATTATGTCCAAAATATGGATAATAGTGCTTATAAGGTTGTGCTTATCACACTGGTCATCGGACTAATCGGAGGCTTGATTATTGGATCTTTGAATTGTCCACCATCCACTAGATATACTATGAGTAATGAGGAGTATGGTAAAGAATCTGAAATGATGTTTGAAATTGATAGATTAACTGAAGTGGTAAACGAAAAAACCGACGAGATAGATCTGTTGAATTCAGTAATTGGTTATCTTGAAGAAAGTGGTCATCTTTCTACAGAAATAATTGACGTTGATTTTGAAAATGAAAAACTTACAATCCAAATCAAAAATAGATTACCCAATCAAGTCGAAATCAAATCTATCGGATTAATAGGAAATTATGCATATACAGAAGATTGGTTTGTTGATGTTAGTATAGATGCCATTGGCTTTGTACCTGCAAGTGGTCAAGCCTCTTTTGTCTGGAACAAAAGTGAAGCAAACACAATACGTTTAGATAGCAATTCCAACACAGTTGTTGGTGGATCAGATATTCCTAGGGAAAATGTTGACTATCAGATATCACTAGAACAAGACGAACCATACCTTGTTCGAGTTGAATGCGGAGATGGTACCTATTATCACCGTAACTTTGAAACATGATAAAATGGCGTAAAAACACCCAATTAATTTATTAATAAAACAATTAATCATGTGTATTTAGAACATGAATGATACGGATCAGCAAAAACACATTATCCGCAATCCATTAATTCGATATATTCTTATTTTTTCAGGGTTTCTTTTTCTCAGTTTAGGAATCATTGGCGTGTTTATCCCAATTCTTCCCACAACACCCTTTTTACTTTTATCCGCAGCATGTTTTGCGCGAAGTTCAAAAAAATTTTACAATTGGCTTCTTACCAACAAATGGTTTGGATCATACATTAGAAATTATTATGAAGGAAAAGGTATAGCATTACCAGTAAAAATCATTGTAATTACACTCCTTTGGATTACTATTCTTATCTCGATACTAATGATTGCACCCAATTCTTTGATAAAATTTGTTCTTATCCTGATAGCTGGTATTGTAAGCCTTCACATTATCTTGATTAAAACATACAAGCCATAATTTAAAAAAACAATTATTTTTTAACTGACTGGTTTAATCCATTTTCCATCAATCGCATGCTCATAAATCTCCCGATTATGATCACCAATGAAAATCTTATCTCCCTTTTTATGCTTGGTTTTGGTCGTCCAATTCGTAAATGATTTACAAACCACATATTGTTCAACTCCCGGTATAGATTTTGGAAGGCGACTTGCATCTGAATGTTTAAGTAATTCCTCCTGACGTTGTAATTTAAACTGTGAATAATTCCCTTTATACGATTTCAAAGAACCATCTTCCATGAAAAAAATAGTATCTGTGACCTTATCAAGAAAACGCCGATCATGAGAAACTACTATAACCGTTCCAGAATATGTTTTTAATGCTTTTTCAATCGCACTTTTTGATTCCATATCCATATGATTCGTTGGTTCATCAAGCATCAAAAAATTATACGGTTTGGTAAGCAATCTTAAAATAGCCAACCTTGCTCGTTCACCACCTGAAAGTTTTCCAACCTTTCCATACATCATATCTCTTGTAAAATCAAATTGACCCAGTAATGCTTTCGCATCATTTTCAGAGATATGTTGTTGATCTCTTCGAACTTCATCAATAAGTGTATTCTCTGGTTTCAATGAAAGATGACCTTGATCAAAATATCCCCATTTCACTCCAGAACTAAGATGAATTGAGCCTTCATCAACTGGTTCTTCACCAGTTAACATTTTTAGAAACGTGGTTTTTCCACATCCATTGGGTCCAACCAAACCAATCGTTTGACCAGCAAGGATCTCAAATTGTTCATCATCCAAAATAATGGTATCATCAAATTGTTTTGAAAGATTTCTTCCATCAGCAACGTTCTTACCTGATTTAAACACTGATTTAAAATGAAATTTAAGAAAAAACGATTTCAATACCTCATCCTCACCGAAATCCTCTTTTTCCAATCGTTTCACCTTGCTAGCAATTTGTCGGTCAAATCGATTCCGGCGGCTCATTTTATCAATAACTTTTTTTTGACGTTTTAACTCCGCTCTTTTCTTTTTCAAAGCCTGCTGTTTAATATAATCGCGCATCTCTTTTTGTTCTTCATACTCTTCAAATGTTGCATCATAAGTTACAATATTGTTTCCTTCAAACTCAAACACTCGATCTACTAAATCATCGAGTAAATACCGATCATGAGAAATAATTAGAACTGCATTTGGAAAATCAGCGATTTGTTCCTCAAGCCATTCAATTGTAGGAATATCAAGATGATTCGTTGGTTCATCAAGCAGTAACACGTCACACTCCTTGGATTGGGCAAAGATACTAGCAAGTGCGATTTTTTGCCTTTCACCACCAGATAACTGTTTTGTTTTCGTATCTTTCGAAATATCAGTCATATATAACTTTTCTAAAATCTCAACAGCTGCTTCCCATCGATTACCGGTTGTCAGTTTATTAGCTGAACTTTTCAGTTTTTGTAATCGATCAATAACATCTTCATACTCTGGAGAACTATAAATAGAAGGATCTTCTAATCGAGATTCCAATACTTTTATTTCCCGTTGGATTGATGTTGGCTGAGTAGTTCGAAGAAAAAAATCATAAACCGTGTTATCCTCCTGAGAAATTGCAACTTGATCTAAATATCTCATATTCAAATCTTTTTGAGTATTAACATGGCCGAAACCTGGTTTCACCCAACCTAATAAAATTTTAAATAAGGTAGATTTTCCGCATCCATTCGGACCGAGAATACCGACACAATCTGACCGGTTTATATCAAACGAAACATTTTCGAATAAGACATCTCCACCAAAGGATTTTGCGATATCATTAGCTTTAATAACTGCATTCATCAGAAGGGCGTAATACAGTTCTTCTGTTTAGTATTTTAGCTTTCCAACACCTTAAACACTAAAAATATTAAGAAAAAAAGAAAGGGAAAACCTTTCATTACTCTAAAAAGACTACTCTTTTGTTTTCGCATAAATTTCTCTAAGTGGCACATAAAACACAAGCACTGCGATAAACAACCAGAGGAGTATTCCTGGAAGAATTGGAGGATACTGAAACACGGTAAGATTCAATCCTGCGATAATAATAAATGCTACAATTACACCAGTTAATGCTTCACCTGCAATAAGCCCAGCTGTAAATAACAAACCAGTACGAATTACTTTTTCCTTAGGCTTTACTTCAGTTTGTTTAATCGCAAGTTCCCATTCAGTAGCCTTTTCACCATCATCAGATCCAAACTTCTTCTCAATTTGTCGATTAGTAAGATGACGAATGATTCCTCCACAAAAAATTGGGGTTGCAAGAGTAAATGGTAAATAAATACCAATCGCAACAGGAAGCACAGGTAGATCAATGAGAATCAATACAAACGCAAGAATCACACCCGCCATTACAAACGGCCACACCATCTCACCACCAAGCACTCCTTTAATAATACCACTCATTAAAAATGCCTGAGGAGCTGGAAGATTTGGACTGCCAATCGTATATGCTTTATCAAGAGCAGATACAACCAATGCAAGCACTGGAGCTGCAGCCATAATTCCAATCAACTCAGCGATTTGTTGCTTTGCTGGTGTTGCACCAATCATTTGACCTGCAGTCATCGATTGCAAAACATCTCCAGATATCGCAGCACAACAAGCTATCACTGCAGCAATAAGTAAGGCGACACCATATGCACTAATATCACCAGAAAGCCCAAAACCAAGAAGTATTAAGGAGGTGATCAGTAATATTGAAACTGTTACACCAGAAGTTGGATTATTACTTGATCCAACAAGACCTGCCATATATCCAGCTATAGCACTCGCAATAAAAGCAAAAAGAATAGCAAACACGGCCATGATCCCCGATATCACCCATTCATCTGAGATCCAACCATATAACAAAAATACAGGGATGGTTAAAGCACCAATGGTAAGAAATACCCATTTGAAATTAAGATCTTGATCAGTTCGTTTTTTGGTATTGGCTTCTCCACTACTTTTTATTCCAATGATTGCCTCTCGGATACCATCAGCTAGATTATGACGCAAATTAAAAATCGTCCAAAGTCCACCAACAACCATTGCACCAACACCGATATATCGAATGTAATTACCCCAGATCTGATAAAATCCCCAAATGAACTTACCAACTTCCAAATTTCCTGCACCCATCACCATTGCATCTGTAATCTCAGCACCGGTCATCGGAGTGGGAATCCCTGTTGCAAGTGCAATTAATGGAGCAAGAATCGCCCAGCCAATTAGTCCACCAACAAACACAAATGAAGCTATTTTTGGTCCAATGATCCAGCCAACGCCAAGAAGGGCAGGTGAAGTAGCTAAACCACCATACAGAAAACCTTGATGTTCTCCACCACCAATGTTAAATTTGCCAATACTTACGATCCCTTGGATTTTACCACCAATCGCTTGCATACCAACTTGACCGAATTTCAATAATGCACCAAGGATACCACCAAGAAGTAACCAAACACCACTTCCTCCAGAGTCATGTTTTTCAGTGCCATCACCAACAGTAGTAGTTAATACCGCTGCAACTGCCACACCTTCCGGGAAAGGGAGATCTGTTTTGATAATTAATGCTCGTCGAAGTGAAACCATCCAAAGTACACCTAGAATTCCTCCAAGAGCGGCAACTATTGTGGTTTCAATATATTGAATCTCAGTCCATGTCCCTAGAAGGACCATGGCAGGTATAGTAAAAATAACGCCAGCTGCAAGAGCCGTTCCGGCAGCTGCTCCCATCATTCCAATGTTAATTTCTAGAATAGATCCTTTCAAAGGCCGAAGTAATGCAAATGCCATGACTGCACCCGGGATTGCTGCTGAAACCGTCATTCCTGCATATAATCCAAAATAAGCATTTGCGGATCCAAGAACAATGGAGAGTAATGCTCCAACAAGGACTGCTTTAATAGTAAGTTCTGGTAAATCAGTTTTTGCTGGAATAAATGAATTGAAGTTTTCTCGAGAGGACATAACTGTTCAAGCAGTATAATATAGTACAATTTATATAAAATCATCGTGTCGGAATCACATTTGAAAAATTCAAGAAACCGTTTGAATTGAATCAATAAAAATATGATTATTTTTAGGATAAATGGGTTAAAAATTTACAAATATTTAGAATAAAACGATTTTATGATTTTTCTTCCCATACTGTTTTATACTAGTTCAGTATAGCAGTGAACCATTAAAAAACCTAAAAAAGGTAAATATAATGTATCAAAAAGATAGAGGACGAGGCGGTTTTAACAGAGGACCTCGTGAAATGCATAAAGTAACCTGTGATGATTGTGGAAAGGAAACGGAAGTTCCTTTCAAACCTGACGGTACTCGTCCTGTGTACTGCAGAGAATGCTTTCAAAAACACAAACCAAAGAGATTTTAGGAAAAAATAGTTGAGATTTAACAATTTTAACCGAAAAATCCTTTTTTATTTTTTTTATTTCTTTTTAATCTCAGAATTTTTTTACATCTTCTAAAGCAAGAATGATTGTTACCTTCTGTAAAAAATCATCCAAAAAACCAAATAATTTTATATAATCTAAAAGATATAACATATAATATTGGATCATAGGGGAAATCATTTATGAAAAAACAAATCATTTCAATTCTTATCGTACTCATCTTTATTGGAGTAAGTTTTCCAGTAAGCACAGGTTTTTCAACATCAAACCAACAAACAGCAGATGCTGAACAAAGCCAACCAGTATCAGACTTCTTTTTTGACACCTACGTAAAAACGCTCATGAGAATTGGCCATAAACCATCAATTGCTGCAGGTATCATTCATGATGATGAAGTTGCCTGGTCAAAAGCATATGGTTATTACGATCTCGAAAATCAAAAACAAGCAACAACTGACACCTTATACCTTCAAGCTTCTGTTTCAAAAACAGTTACCGCAACAGCACTTATGCAATTATATGATCAAGGACTCTTTGAATTAGATGATGATGTAAATGAATATCTCCCTTTTGAATTACGTAATCCAAATCATCCAAACATTCCAATCAGCATCAAAATGATTTTGTCACATCGATCAAGTCTGGCATATGACAATCTATACTGGATCTGCTTATCTTATTTACCCGGTGATCCTGACGTCGAAGGATTTCCCGACCCGTGGTTAGAAGAATATCTTGTTCCTGGAGGAAGTGCATATAGTTCCTCAACCTGGTCCACTGCAAAACCAGGTGAAGAATATTATTATGCAAATATCGGATTTTCAATCGTTGCCTATCTAGTAGAAATCCTCTCAGGTCAAAACTTTAATGAATACTGTAAAGAACACATTTTCCAACCATTACAAATGCCCACTTCTGGATTCAGGTTAAGTGATCACAACGTAGAAGATATCGCGGTACCTTATGAATACAAAGACAATCATTACTTTAGACATCCACATTACGGAATCCATGTACTCCATCCATCAATTACATTGAGAACGACTGTTGAAGAATTCTCTCATTTTATCATTGCTCACATGAATGGTGGAGCATGGAATGGCATAAGAATACTGGAAGAATCAACAGTTGATCTTATGCATACTGCTCATTTTTCACCAAAAGATAAATATAATTATGGGCTTGGCTGGTCAATAACAAATAATCTTTTTGGAAAAGACGAATATGGCCATAGTGGTGGATATGTTGGCGTTCATGATCTCGTAACCATTATTCCCGATGATGATATCGCTGTGATCCTGTTTTCAAATGAACTCGACTCAGAACTACTTGCAACAAGGCTTGAACGTAAAGCATTCAACGCAATTAATGATGCATTATTTAGAAAAGCAAGTAGGATTGCATCATAAAACCTAATAAATTTAAAACATGGGTTCATTCAAATTTTCTCATGGAATCAAAATTTATCATGGTAACATTTGGAACCTGGTTTCTTTTTATGGTTCTTGCCATCATAAACGCAATCATCCGGGAAGCAGTGTACACCTCTTTTTTAGATGAATTACGAGCACATCAACTAAGCACGTTTACATTAATGACCATCTTTTTCATTGGCACCCTTCTTATCTTACGATTTAGTGGATTAAACCTCACCGGTCAAGAAGCAATCATGATGGGAACCATTTGGGTGATCATGACTATTTGTTTTGAATTTTTAGCTGGTCATTATGCATTTGGAAATTCCTGGGATCATCTCATCGCAGACTACAACATTCTCAAAGGAAGAATTTGGATGTTCATTCCAATTACTACCTTTGTATCTCCATATCTAGCAAATAAAATAATACAAGCCATCTAAACGCATGGTATTCTTTTCAAATATCTGCCCATTTTTCCTTAATTATCTCTTTATTTTCATGTAAAAGATGTAAAAAATCAATTTCAAGTTGAATCATATCCTTATCGTTAGTTCTTAACCACTCAGCAAGCCAAGCGAATCGAAGTGCCATCATACAATCAAACAAATAATGAAAGCCTATTTTTGAAATATGATTAGATTTCCTAATTTCTTTAATAAAGGTTAAAGCAAAATCATGAACCAAACTTGTTGGTTCCTCAAATCCTAAACAACCTAAGAGATTAGCCATATCATAAATTTCGATTTTTTCTCCCATAAACTCCCAGTCAATCACTGCATTTACCGAATTCTTTCCCCAAATAATATTTAACGGATGAAAATCACCATGACAAAAACGAGCTGGAATTTCTTCATAATGAACCAAGAAATCAGATGCCAAATAGGAAATGACAGAACCAAGTTTTTGATACTCCTCATTGTCGAATTGTTCCATTTTTCGAAACATATCAACAACGTATTTTTTGAGTGAAAAAAAAGGTAATGATATTTTATCTTGAATTTTCAAAGATTTTTTCCATAGATTTATTAAAAATTCAGCAAGAACCTTTCCTCTCCACTCATCAAAAACATAGGATGGTCTATCTAAATTAATTCCGTTAATGAACAATTGTAATTGCCAAAAACCATGTTCACTTTTGGTGATGAATTCATCTTGGTTATTTGACAAATACGGATTTACTTTATCAATTCCTTGATTTGATAAATAAGATAACGTTTGAGCAATGATTCGTTTGCGTTGATAATTGTTCTCTGAGATTTGCTCTAATATATATTTTTGCTGAGCCTCATCTTCAACAACAATCCGATATATACTTCGCTGTGGACTACCTGAAATAGTAATCCTAGGATGGATTTGCTTAAATGTAATGGTCCAATATGAAAGAATTTCAGAAAAATGATGATTATGGGTGCTTAGTAGTGAAAAGTTATCATTCCGATTCATTTTTTCCCTGATAATATGCTAAGGCTTTATCGGTTATCTTTTGAATGTATACTGATTTTTGTTTTGTATATTCTATTCGATCATGAGAATAGCGTTTAGCAAGTGTTTTTTTCAACGTATCATATCGTTTTGCTTCAGCCGGAAAATCAATGAGATAATCTCTAAAAAACAGTCTCTTCCAGAGGTTAGAATCGGATTCCACCATATGAATATGATAAGATCTTGCTCCTTTCGAATTGCGTTTGATAAACCATGCATAATATGGCGGTTGATTTCCAATGGTTGGTCGCCATAAATATTCATATCCTTCTAATTTAAGAATGGGAACAATACGATTTTTTGTTTCTTCTAAACTAGTTACTTCAACTAGGATATCAATAATTGGTTTTGCAGAAAGCCCGGGTACAGCAGTACTACCAAAATGTTCAATTCGTCCCAAAAGATCATCCGGTAGATTGTCTTGTAAAAATGTTTTTTCTTTTTCAAATAATCGAGGCCAACTAGGATTGTAGGAAACAATTTCAATTTCCTCACGAACTAATTGTTGAATTTTTTGTTTCAAGGTTTCATCCATCACTTTTTTCTCACCAACCCTTCTTTTTTATTCTATTGAATACAACCAGTCAAGATACGGTGAAAACAAGGATACTTTTCCTTTGATCTCCATACCTTTTTCATCTAAGACAATATCTTTTTCTTTTTCAATTAGTTGGTAATGTAATTCAGTGTGATATTTTCTATAATAATCAAGTAATCCCTCATAAAATTGAGTTGCTTGAGGACACAAGTAAATTCCTGAGAGAATTGCTTCATTTTTTGATAAGTTCATAAAAAGAGGAAATGTTTTACAAACAAGGAATCGATGATTGTAGATTCGACAACTATCTGCTTTTAAAAAAGGACAGGGAGTTTTTAAAGAAAATTTTGTATTTTGCATATCGGTATCATTTGTTTTGGTATATTTCTGTTTGAATTTTTCAGGAAGAATTTCTAATGATGCTGCTGCTTCAGCAATTTCCTTTTCATAAATCGGAAGAATTGAAAAAAATCGGCAGCATAATCCACAATCCATACATGAGAAGAATTCATTAAGGATATCATCTCCAACAAATAATTCGTCAGTTTCATCAAATTCTAACATGGCCTACTCCTCAGATCAGATA
>JAGXLH010000024.1:10311-17927 GCA_018334795.1 Thermoplasmatota archaeon | reverse complement strand
CCGATGTGGCTGGTTAAGATCACGTAATCGTAAGTAACCAACTAATGCATCTTCTTTTGGGATGACTAGTGAAAGAAAGACTTCAGTTCCCTTGCTTGCTTCATACACTATTTTTTCCAGTTTAACCTTGTCTAGTGAAATCTGTTTTGCTTTTTTTTGCCCTTGCAAACTTTTATGACCAAGTTCACGACAACGAATCTCTCGACAAGGAATGCCTTTTTCTTTTAACTTAGCAATGACAAGTTGTCTAAGATTACTTTTCTTCACTCCTGCTTCAATATACTGAGCAGGAACATCTCGTTGAATCCGTTGAATACGAACATACTCTGGCACAAATGAAAGCATGTTAGCAATCTGATCAACAGCTTCATCAGTAGATAGTGGTGTATACGTTCCTTGTTTCCATTGTTTATATAGTGGTGTGTTTTTGATCACCAGTGTTGGATAGATCTTAAGCATATCAGGTTGAAAATGAGGATTAGAAAATAATCCTTTGAAACTATCCAAATCCTTTTTTTTATTTGATCCCGGTAATCCAGGCATCATATGATAACACACTTTTAATCCAGATTCTTTAGCAGATCGGGTTGCAAAAATAGTATCACTAACTGTATGGCCTCTGTTCATCGCAAATAAAACATCATCATATACATTTTGCACGCCAAGCTCAACTCGAGTAGCACCAAATCTGATGCTTTCATCAATATGTTGCAATCGGTACCAATCCGGACGGGTTTCAACGGTTAATCCAATACACCTATGTCTGCTGTTTTCATTTTCTTTTTTTGCTTCTTTTATTGTTAAAGCTGTTTTTTGATTCATTGCTTCATAACAACGTTTCACAAACCATTGCTGGTAAAATGGATCACGAGCAGTAAACGTTCCACCCATGATGATTAAATCAATTTTATCTGCGGGATGACCGATTGCTTCCAACTGATTTATTCGAGCAGTCACTTGATGAAATGCATCGAAATTATTCAACGATCCACGCATTGCAGCTGGTTCAAAACCAGTGTAACTCTGCGGCGAATCATTTATGGGTCCTCCGGGACAAGGAATACATTGACCATGAGGACACGCTGCAGGACTAGTCATTACCGCAACCACAGCCACACCTGAAATAGTACGCATTGGTTTTTTACGCAAGGCTTTAATTACAAATGCTTTGTCTTCTTCAGAAAGTGAATCTGGTATATGAAAAATTATTTCACTGTTCTTAGGAATATCAATTAATCCATGTTTTTTACAAAGTTTAATCTTTAATCGATGAATTTCTTGTTTGGAACAAATTCGTTTTGAAAGAATGATATCGATGATTTCAGCATGAAATGACATAGAACAAGATGAAGACAATAAGTCCTCCTTAAAAAAAATAGTGCTAGAAAATGATGAATTTTTTTTGTATTAGAATAATTATCAGCGAATACCTTTTTTTAGGAAGAGTTTATATCAGCCATAAAAACAGGGAGACTTGAATACTGTGGACATCATCAAAACTGAACATCTTACAAAAAATTTCAAAGATCTTACGGCAGTAGACAATATTTCATTTACGGTTCAAAAAGGTGAAATCTTTGGATTCCTTGGTCCTAATGGAGCAGGAAAAACCACGACGATTAAAATGCTTACCACTTTGCTTCATCCAACAAATGGAACTGCAGAAATCGCAGGTCATGATATTATCAATAAAAGAGATGATGTTCGAAAAAGTATTGGTGTTGTGTTTCAGGAACCCGCACTTGACACTGAACTAACTGGTGTTGAAAACCTTGATTTTCATGCACGAATGTATGGTATTTCTAAAAAAAGGCGGGGTGAACGAATCAATGAAGTCTTTGAACTTGTGGATTTAACGGATAAAAAAGATGTGCTTGTCAAAAATTATTCAGGTGGAATGAAACGACGCCTTGAAATCGCTCGGGGTCTTATGCATTTTCCAAAAGTATTGTTTCTTGATGAACCCACGCTCGGGCTTGATGCCCAAACTAGACAGGCTATTTGGAAGTATATAAAAAAAATGAATCGTGAAGAAAAAACTACGATTTTTCTTACTACTCACTACATGGATGAAGCAGATAATCTGTGTAACAGAATAGGAATTATTGATCATGGAAAAATATTGGTGATGGATAGCATACGGAATTTAAAACAATCCATTGGTAATGATGTTATCACGCTGTCTAGTACTGATAATCAGAAATTGTTAACTGAACTGAAACAGAAAGACTGGGTGAAAAAAACAGAGACCTATGATGATCATCTTACGTTAGGTGTACAGCAGGGTGATGAAAAAATCCCGATCATTATCGAACGTGCTCAGAAACTAGATATTAAAATTAAGAGTATCAGTGTAAGACAACCTACGCTAGATGATGTATTTATTTCGTATACTGGAAGAACTATGAGGGATGAGGAAACTAAAAATATAACTGTTCCACCCCGTTTTAAACGAGGGAGATAACTGATGATGAATCTAGAGATTCAAGCCATTTATGTGATGTGGCTTCGACAGATGAAACGATTCGTTCGCTCAAAAAGTCGCTTAGTTGTTAGTATAATCCAGCCATTGTTCTTTTTGTTGATTCTTGGATCGGGGTTTAATCAATTTCAACTCGCTGATATTGGCAATATTGATTACCGCAGTTTCTTAGCTCCCGGAATTATTACCATGGCGATTGTGTTTTCATCGATGTTTACAGGGATTTCTGTATTATGGGATAAACAATTTGGTTTTCTTCAAGAAGTCTTAGTTGCACCAGTAAGCAGGTTATCAATTATTATTGGAAGAACACTTGGTGGTGCATCAGTTGCGCTTGTGCAAGGTTTTATTATTTTGCTGATCAGTATTTTCCTAGGTATCCCGTTTCCAGGGCCCCTAGGAATATTGCTCATTCTCTTGTTTATGATATTTACTGCCTTTACCGCGGTTGGTTTTGGTCTTATATTTGCTTCAAAAATGAATGATTTCCAATCATTTCCCATCATCATGAATCTAGTCATGATGCCGCTTATCTTATTATCCTCAGCGTTTTTCACCGTGATTGATACACCAATGCTGTTAACCATAGCCCGAGTCAATCCAGTTTTTTACATGGTTGATGGACTGAGAGGGAGTTTGTTTGGCCCAGCATATTTAGGCAGTTTATATGTGAATCCCCCGCTTATCAATCTTATCGTGGTTGTTTCACTTAGTCTGATTACTATTTCTGTTGGTAGTTATTCATTTAGTAAAAGTGAAGCATGAGTGAGACAAGAATAATGATCAAGATGATGATGCTTACAAGAATCATCGATCGAGTTATTTTTTTATCTGATCCAAATACAATAGGAATCGGTCCAAGAAAAATAACTCCTCCAATCTTTGATTTTTTTGAAGAATGTTCGCCCTCATATCCTCGTTGGGATTGGTTTGAATATGGAATCGATGACCGATGTGCTAAGATAAAAAATAAGGAGATCATACTTAAGAATAAACAAATGATTCCTAAAAAACCAAACACTCCATTACTGATAATGAAAGGAATGAACACTGCTAATCCAATGGTTACCTCTTCGATGAAAAGACCATAACCTAAAAAGAACACTCCAAGCAAAAAGAGACTGATTGGAAGGAGGAGGAACCATTTATTCATTAATGTATTTCACCTTTAATGAAGCATTTGTTGCTTTCATTATGTTTTGAAGTGCTGACGCAATAGTTACTGGTCCTACACCACCAGGAACCGGAGTTATCAATGATGCTTTTTCTTTTACTTGTTTGAAATCAACATCACCTGTAATCCCCTTTTCAGTTTTTACAATTGCTACATCAATGATTACTGCATCTTTTTTTATCATCTCTTTAGTGATTAGATTTGGAACACCTGCAGCAGTGATTAACACATCAGCTTGACTTGTAATTGCTTTTAAATTCGTAGTAAAAACGTGAGCAACAGAAACCGTGGCATTCTCATGTAAACATAACAATGCAAGTGGTTTTCCTACTACCGTACTATGATTTATGATGACTACATGGGATCCTTTCAATGGGATCTGATGATGATTTAAAATGTGCATGACTGCCTGTGGCGTACAAGGAACAAGAAATGGATCGTTATTTACTAATCGTCCCATATTTTTAGCAGTGAATCCTTCAACGTCTTTACTTGGATGAATACAAGATAATACTTTTTGAGCATCAAGATGTTTAGGTAGTGGTAATTGCACGAAGATGCCGTCAACTTGGTCATCGGAGTTTGTTTTTTCAATTTCATTTGCTAGTTCTCTAAAGGTTACTGCTTCTGAAAATTCATGTTGAACTGCTTTGATTCCCACCTCAAAACATGCTTTATTTCGTAATTTTAAATACAACTTTGATTCCTTATTATCCCCTACAATAAAGGATTTAACTTGAGGTTTTCTTTTCAACTGCTTTGTTATTGATTCTACATCAGTTTTAACTTGATTCTTTATTTGCTGGGCAATATCCTTACCTGATACAATTTGTGTAGAATTTGTTTGTTGCATTATTTTCAACAATAAAATTTGAGGTATAAATACTATGGTTTTTTACCAATAGCATAAAATTGAGGGAAGAAATTGAGTTGAATTCCTTCATCAAGTGATTGTAAATATGAAAACTCCCATTCATCGATTTCTTTTTGATTTAATCCTGCGTTTTCAAGTGCTTTTACATAAAAATCTCGGGCGTGAAGATAATATGCTTTGTCTTCCTCACAACTCCAAATCCGGTTATTACCAATACCTACCTCTGTGTTAAGTCCAGCTTGGACAAACAAACAACGAAGTTTTCGTCCAATATGAGGGTCACCACCCTTATCCTGGATTGCTTTTCCAGCAAAAATCGGATCGATCTTTTGATTTTCAGGATAATGCAATTTTCCACCATAATCTGGTTCTAAACTTGCTAATACAAGTCCTCCTGTTTTTGTTACTCGGGTCATTTCTTTTACGATTTGCTGAGGTTGATGCGACCACATTAACACTAGATTACAGGTGACAATATCAAATGTGTTATCCTCAAATGGTAGTTTTTCACCATCTCCGACTTGTAAATGAATGTTTTTTACATTTTTTAAAAATTTTTTAGCTACCTTAATCATATCATATGAGTTATCAACTGCGGTAACTTTTCCACGGGTAAGAAGGGCAAGTTCCCTTGTTATGATTCCAGATCCACAACCAACATCTAAAATGTGATCTGCATCTTTAATACCACATCTGAGATATAATGGAATGCGTTCTTCAGCGGTTTCAATCGCTTGCAATTCAAGTTTTTTCAAAAATTCGTTGAATTGATCGTTATGATGACGGTTGAACTTGGTGACAGGTACTCGATTCATGGTGAGTCTAGGAGAGGACAATCATTTCCTCGTATAAATCTTTGTGGTATCACAATTCTTATAAATAACAGGTTTTCTATGTGCATACTATGAATCCAGTGTTACAAGTTGCTCTTGATTTAGTAAATGGTTCACGAGCATTACAAATTGCAAAAGAAAGTGTACAAGGAGGAGTTGATTGGATCGAAGCTGGAACTCCACTTATTAAAAGTGAAGGAATGGACATTCTTCGATTACTTTCAAAAGAGTTTCCTAAAAAAACAATTATTGCAGATTTAAAAACCATGGATACTGGATCTCTTGAAACTGAGATTGCATCAAAAGCTGGAGCTGATATTATTTGCATCATGGCTGCAGCAGCAGATAGCACTATTGAAGAAGCAGTTTCAGCTGCTCAAAAATATGGTACTAAAATCATGGTTGACTTACTTGGAGTAAATAATCCGGTTGAACGAGGTAAAAAGATTAGTGGACTTGGTGTAGATTATCTTTGTGTTCACGTAGGAATAGATCAGCAGATGACCGGTCAAAAACCAGAGCAAATCGTTACGGAACTAGCAAAACACACTAGTATTCCTATTGCTGCAGCTGGAGGAATTAATAGTGAAACCGTTGTTGATGTCATCAATGCGGGGGCATCCATCGTCATTGTTGGTGGAGCAATTACTAAAGCTGAGGATGTTACTAATGCTACTACCATCATCAAAAAAGCGATGCTTGATAAGAAACGAATAAAAAGTACTTTGTTTAAAAAATATGATCAAACAGAGATTAAAACAGCGTTTGAACAGGTTTCCACACCTAATATTTCTGATGCGATGCATAGAAAAGGAGCAATGAATGGCATTAAACCAATACAGGATTCAGTCCACATGGTGGGCCAGGCATATACGGTGAATACGTTGGATGGAGATTGGGCTAAACCAGTTGAAGCGATAGAGCATGCTTCTGAAAATCAAGTACTGGTCATTAATGCACATCAAGGAACTACTGCGGTGTGGGGTGAACTTGCAACGTGGAGTGCGAAACAAAAGAATCTAGCTGGTGTAGTTATTGATGGTGCAGCCCGAGATGTAGAAGCAATCAAAAAAATCAATCTGCCAGTGTTCTGTCGACATACTGTTCCAAATGCTGGTGAACCAAAAGGATTTGGGGAACGCAATGCGTGTATTCTTTGTGGTGGTCAACAAGTAAGTCCGGGTGATTGGATTATAGGCGATGCATCAGGTGTAGTTGTTGTTCCTTGTAAAAAAGGTCAGGAAATTGCGAATAGAAGTTTGGATGTTAAAGAACATGAAAACCGGATCCGAGAAGAAATCAAACGAGGAAAATCACTAAGTGAAGTTACCTATCTGGAGAAATGGGAGGTGCAGAAAAAATGAAAAAAGTCGTGTTTTTTACAGATTTATCCTTGTTAAAAGAAGCAGTAGAATCACTTGGTTTTTCTTCATTTGCTGATTCAGATGTATTAGTAAAACTTCATATGGGTGAAATGAAAAACAAGTTTTTTCCTAAACCAGATTATGTGAAACAACATATTGATCTGTTACATGCAATCGATGCTAAGCCTTTTTTGTATGATACAACGGTGTTATACAAAAGTCCTAGACATTACAAGACCGGGTATCAAAAAGTAGCCCGGTTACATGGATTCACCAAGAAAAAGGTTGGATGTGACGTAGTTATTGATGATAAAGGAGTTCCTGTTGAAGTTGAAGGGGAAACCTATGAAGTTGGAACGCATCTGCATGAATCTATGCATATTTTATCTCTTGCTCACGTAAAAGGCCATAACGCTACTGGGATGGGTGGTGCAATCAAAAACTTTGGAATGGGTGGAGTTACTAAGGAAACGAAGAAATGGCTTCATCATGGAAGTAAACCTGCTTATAAAAAAGACGAATGTACATATTGTGGTGTGTGTGCTGAGGTTTGTCCGTTTGATGCCATAAAAGTCAATGAATCAGATTGGAAACGAAGTGAACGATCTTGTTTTGGTTGCGGGGTTTGTGTTGATAATTGTGAGTTTAACGCTCTAGAGTATCAACGATACGATCTTCAATACATGCTTGCTTGTGCAGCAAAAGCCTGTGTGCAAGATAAAAACGTATTATACATCAATGAAATAAAACGGATTTCTAAAAATTGTGATTGTGATCCCTTCTCTGGACCGATTATTTGCCCGGATATTGGCTATGTTGCTTCTACGGATATGGTTGCTGTTGATGCAGCATCACTTGATTTGATCAATAACGTAAAACCAGATGTGTT
>JAGXLH010000024.1:0-10121 GCA_018334795.1 Thermoplasmatota archaeon | reverse complement strand
AACACTGCCATCTTCAATATGATACAATGCACCGATGAGATGAAGTGAATCATTTTCGAGGGCATGTTTGATGGATTCACTTCGTTGAGGAAGTAATTGTAGTTGCCGATTGAGATTGGCAAGAATATGATCTTTTTTCAACGTGAAACTTTTTTGAATCTCAGAAAGAAGCAAACTAGTACTATGACCTGCTTCTTCAGCAGCCTTGACCGCGCCACAATGCGTATGAGCAAGAATAATTAGATGAGAAATGTGAAGATGATCCACGGCATATTCAAGACTTGCGATTACGGTTTCATCAACTGCGATGTTTCCTGCGATTCTAACGACAAAGAGTTCTCCAACTCCAGCTTGAAAAATATGTTCAGGGATTACTCTTGAATCAGCACACGTTAGCACCGCTATTTTTGGTGATTGTCCTTTCACATGTTTCTCTGATACATTTGTATACTGTTTTTGAAAGGCTTTATTTTTTTCGAGCAATTGATAGAGGACCTCATCATTTTCTCCATTCATAGTAATCCCTAACATTTACTGTTTTTTTATTCTTTTATCTTTGCAGTATACACAAACGCTATTGCTGCAGCAACGAAACATAATACTGCAGCTGGATAGAATGCATACGTGAAACTAAATCCAGCGTCTTGAACTGCTCCAGCAAGGATTGGACCAACGATACCACCTAAGCCGTATGATGTAAACACATATCCATAGTTGAGCCCAACAGTTTCTGATCCAAAAGTATCCGCAGTAGCGGCTGGAAATAATGCAAAGTTACCACCAAAGTTAAAACCAATGAGCGCAGCAGCGATATAGAAAAAAATTGGATTACTTGTAGTATAAAAGAACACACCCATCATGATACCTTGGAAGATGAACATAGATATCAATGCTTTCTTCCGGCCAATGCTATCAGAGATTTTTCCCCAAGCGATTCTTCCAGCACCATTAAAGATTGGAAGGCTGACCGCAGCACCAATAACTGCAAAATCAACTGCTTCAGCCATAGAAAAGCCGAATGCTTGGAATCCTTCCGCAGGATTCTTAGCAAAATTTTGTACATTACCAATCACCATTAAACCAGCTAATGCACCAATAAGAAACATGGCCCAAAGCATGTAGAATTGTTTTTGTTTCAACATTTGTTTTGGGAGCAGTGCAATTTCTTTTTTCTCTTTTCCGGATGCGTCTCTTTCAACTGGTGGGTTCCATCCTTTTGGTTTCCATCCTTCAGGAGGATTTCGCATAACAAGAGATCCAAGAACAACAAGAGTAAGAAAAATGATTCCATAGATTTTAAAGGCCATGTCTATGTTAGCAATAGTATAATTAGCCGTATTGATTAAACCGGATACACCTAGAATTGATGGTGGATTAGCCATAAGGATCCAGAGGAATGCCCCAAAGCCAAAGCCTGCGACTGCAAGTCCAGATACAAGTCCTTTTTTATCAGGGAACCATTTAATGCCAACACCAATTGGAACAACATATGCTAATCCAATACCAGCTCCTCCAATAAGCCCGATTCCGATAAGTTTCAATGGAAAGTTTGCTCCAGCAAAGCCTCCAATGAGATATCCTATTCCTAACAGCAATCCACCGAGAAGTGCTATTTTCATAGGGCCGAATCTTTTCTGCATTCTTCCACCAATGATGGTGAAAATACCAAAGGTGGCTAGACCGGTACTAAAAATTGCTTGGGTCATTGTTTTTGAAAAACCAAAAGCACTGGATTGAAGTGGTGTAGTAAATGCACTCCATGCATAAATTGCTCCTAAAGCGATCTGAATGGCAATAGCACCAATAACGACCATCCAACGATTCATAACCTTTATATCAGTAGCATTTTTTTTTGATGTCATAATGAAAACCTTTGCGACGCTGAAAAAAGGATATATTTAAAAAACTTTCGAGAAAAACAGAAAATCATTTGATAATATGAGCATTTTTACTGGTACATTACTGCATAAAAATGTAAATGAACCCGGTGGCAACCATGAACACTGCGATTAACACTGCTAAAAGTTTGACGGCATATTTTTTTAGTAAATTAAGAGATCTATTTAATTTGATGTTGTCACCTCAGTTGATACAACAACATAAAAAGGTTCAAAGTTTACTAATGTTTCGTCTGCATCTGAGCCAGTAACATGGGATCTTCTTTTTAGCGTTACAAATTCTTCATTGAGTAATGATTCCTCAGGATTTGCTGCGGTAACATTAGGGATATCTTTCCATTTTAAATCACCTGTTTCTTTGATTGTTGAAATAAGGTCTTGTTGATGATTTTTAATGTATGCTGCGATTTTTTGACTCTCTTTTTTAAATATTGGACCAATTTTGGCATACACTGGTTCAATTCCATGGATTGATTCTTCAATATCTGGTTTTCCTTCAATAAACGAATGATTATCTGGAAGGGAAAGTGTTGATTTTATCAATTCTTCCTGACTTTTTAATTGTTTGATTAAATCTTTTGGTCCATAGGTTGCAGTACTTTTTAATTCTGCATTTAACGCAATTCCTTGTTCGCTTTTAAATGAGCGAAGGTTAGCAATGAACTTTTTAATGGTTTCTCCTGATTTGTACGCATCATCGTCTTCAATGATTGGTTCAGGCCAACTGCAAAGGTGAATGCTTTCAGTCTCTATAGATTCATTATACATTATTTGATATAATTCTTCTGTTATATGGGGAATAAATGGAGCAAAAAGTTTGAGGATTCCTAGACCAATGGTATACAATGTAAACGTAGTACTTTTTACATGTTTATCATTATAAATAGATGATTTAGCCATTTCAATATAGTGATCGGCGAACTCATGCCAGAGGAAATATTCAATTTCTCTCATAGCTTGAGAATAATCAAAATGTTCAAGAAGATCTGTTGTTTGTTTGATTAACCGTGAATATTTAGTGAGAATCCAGGTATCGACAATAGTGAGATTTTCAGGTTTTTCTGTTATTTCCTTTGTGTTGATATTGGATCCAATGAACTGTTCAACGTTCCACAGTTTTCGAATGAGTTTTTTCCCTCTGATAACATCTTTTCGTCTGAATGCATTATCTTCTCCAAGTGAACAGCTTGCGGCATAGCAACGGAATGCATCTGATCCAAATTCATTGATGACTTTGATCGGATCGATGATGTTGCCTAGGCTTGCATGCATTGGGGTGCCATCTTCTGAAAGGATGAATCCACCCATCATAATGTTTTCAAATGGTTTTTCATCAGTAAGCAGTGAACAGCGTAGTATTGTGTAAAAAGCCCAGGTTCTAATAATGTCATGAGCTTGTGGACGCAGGCTCATTGGATACATTTTTTTGAATAATGTATCATCTCGATGCCAAAAGGTATTGTACAGTGGTGAAATTGATGAATCCATCCACGTGTCAAAAACATCTTCACTACCGATAAGATCACCGCCGCATTTTGGACATTTATCAACGGGTGGTTTATCAATAGTGGGGTCAACATAGCAGTCTTCTTGTTTTGCTAACACTACTTCATCGCAGTCTTTGCATTCCCATAATGGTATTGGGGTAGCAAAGTATCGTTGTCTACTGATTACCCAATCCCATTCAAGACTGTTTACCCATTCCTCTAAACGGATTTTCATGAATTCTGGGAACCATTTCATGTCGTCACTAGCTTTTAATACCATTTCTTTGAATTTTGTGGTTTTCAAAAACCATTGATTTGCATTTATGAATTCAACAGGTGTTTTACATCGCCAGCAGGCACCAACATTTTGATCTAGTTCATTTTGATTGATGAGCAGGTCTTGGTCTTTTAGATCGGCGATACAAGCAGATCGTGCTTCTTTTATTTTCATTCCTTCGTATTTGCCTGCAAGCGCGGTCATAGTTCCTTCTTCACTAATGCTCATTTCAAGTGGGAGATGATATTTGAACACCCAGTTAAGATCTTCTTTATCTCCAATAGTACAAATCATTACCATGCCGGTTCCGAAATCAGGGTCGACTGCATCATCGCTCACGATTTTTACGTATTTATCAAAAAGAGGAACTTTAACTTCTTGGTCTACAAGCCACGGAGCGCGTTCATCGTTTGGATGAATGGCAACGATTTGACAAGAGGAGAGTAGTTCAGGTCGGGTGGTTGCTATTTCGATGTAGGTTCCTTGCTCGTCTGTTCCAATTCCATGGTATTTCTGAATCTGATCAGTTTGATTGTTTTTAAAATAAAATTTAATAGTGTTAAGAGTAGTTGTGTTTTCTTTGTAGGTTACCTCTGCATCTGCCATCGCAGTCATGCATCGTGGGCACCAGTTAACTGGAAATTTTCCTTTGTAGATAAGTTTTTTTTTGTATAGTTCGATAAATGAGAGTTGGGTGATCCGTCGGTAATATTTTGCATCTGTTTGGTAGTAGATGCTTGGATCCATGCTTTCTCCGAGGATGTAGAACTGTTCGATCATGGTTTTGATGTTTTTTTCTGCGAAATCACTGCAAAGTTTAGTGAATTCATGGCGGTTGATGTCTTTTCTGGTGATATTTCGTTGTCGTTCCACTCGTTCTTCGATGGGGATGCCGTTGACATCAAAGCAGAGTGGGAAGAAAACGTTGTATCCACGCATTCGTTTATATCGTGCGGCGAAATCGATATGGGTGTAGTGTACGGCATGTCCTGCATGTAATGGTCCTGATGCGTATCGGGGTGGAACATCGATACTGTAGATCTGTTTGGTGCTTTCAGGATTAAAGTGATAAATATTGTTTTCTTTCCAGTAAGTCTGCCATTTTTTTTCGAGTGTTTTTTGGTCGTAGGTGTTTTTTGCCATGATTATCGATTCCCCAGGATGATGAGTCTGAGTCGGTTGTAGTGGTCAAAGATTGTTTATTTATAAAAATTTGGTTGGTTTCTGATAGAATATGTTGGTGTTTAGGTCGTATTATTTTCAAATAAAAAAATTATTATCGTTGATAGACGAAATACAAATCGACATAATTATATAGGATGCTGATAACACTTTATTTTATGTGCAACACAATCAATGATTACCAAACAAGTGAACTCTCCAAAAGATGGAGAGCAATAGAAGGAATTTTTTAAAAAATCCTTCTCACTCCTCTTTTTATTTTCCGTTTTACATTTCACTAAAATAACGGTAAAAGATAGATAAAACAAATTTTTTTCTCCCACATCTTTATATTATGTAATCTTATTTTCACTATCACTTTCTTTCAAAGAACCTAAAATTAATCATAAAAAATAATTTATTGATTAAAAGGAATCGGTTATATGACCAAAAAAAACATTCGCTCAATTGAAGAATCAATACTTACCCAATCCAATACCTTGTTTTTTATCATAGATGACACTGGAAAAATAACATATGAGAGCCCATCTATTCATCAATCAAAAATTTTTTCTAAAAAAGTAGTAAACACCTCAATTTATGAATTATTTCCCAAAAAAGATCAACAAAAATTAAAAAACAACATACAACAAATCATTAAAGATCCAACGCATCCTACATATTGTACGGTTAATCTTAAAAATAAAACAAAACAAAAATGGAAAATAACGGCAAAGAATCTATTAGATCATACAACTATCAAGGGTATTCTTCTTTCATTGAGCAAAATCAATGAAATTGAAACATCAACTAAAAAAAATCAAAAAAACAAAACCATACAAAAAGAGAAACAAAAAAGGATAGAATTAGAATCTATTTTAGAAGAAAAAAAAGAACAATACCAAATGCTTGTAAATCATGCAAATGAGGGCATCTGTGTTGCACAAGATGGCATCATCAAATTTGTTAATCCAAAACTTTGTAAACTGCTTGATGACACCAAAGAAAATATTTTATTTAAACCGTTCATTGATTTCATTCATCCAGATGATCAAGCTTTAGTTTCAAATCGATATAAGAATCGCTTAGAAGGAAAATCCGTACCTGAAGATTACCTTTTTAGAACTGTTGATAACTCTGGAAATATCCACTGGGTACAAATTCATGCAGCAATATTTACTTGGGAAGATAAACCTGCTACTGTTAATTTTATCAATGAAGTAACAGAAAAAATTTTTACGAAACAAAAATTTGAAAAATTATTAGATTCTGCACCCGTGCTCATTGCAGAATTTGATGCAGAAACTCTTTCTCTAATTTATGTGAACAATGCATTTGCAAATAGTATTGGCATTCCAGCTGATGAACTAATCGGAAAAAAAGCAAAGGAGTTCTTTACTAAAAAAACATTTGAACAACGCGTATCTATTGCAAAAACAGCGATTAAGGAAAATCAAATCATCAAATCCTCAGATGAGCGAAACGGTCGGTATTTCTATAATATTTTTATTCCACTTGAATTACCGAATGGTAAGCATCATCTTTTTGTTATTGCTCAAGATATTACTGATATTCGATTAGTTGAACAAAAATATCATCGACTTATCGATTCTTCTCCAGATGCTATTGCAGAAATTGATGGTGAAACCGAAAAAATAGTTACCGTTAATCCTGCCATGGCAAAGAATTTTAATGTTGCAAAGGAGCATTTGATCGGAAAAGATTGGAAATCTCTTCTTTCGCCAGAGGTTTATAAAGAACGATATGAAGTGGGATTAAAAGCATTAAACGAAAATAAGATTCAACAATTTGAAGACCAACGAGAAGATAAATATTTTCAAAATATTTTTGTTCCATTACAAACCGATCAAGGATCTAGAAACCTACAGGTCATATCAAGAGATATTACAAAACAAAAACAAATTCAGAAGGAATTAGAATATAATCAACAGTACTTAGATAACATTATTAACACTATTGGTGACCCAGTTTTTGTAAAAGATCGAAATCATAATTGGATTTTATTAAATGATGCCTACTGCAAGTTCATGGGATATGATAGAAAAGATTTAATCGGTAAATCAGATTACGAGTTTTTTCCCAAGCAAGAAGCCGATATTTTTTGGGAAAAAGATGAAGAAGCATTCAAAACAGGAATCGAAAATATTAATGAAGAAAAATTCACCGATAAAAAAGGGATAGTTCATACAATACAAACAAGAAAAAAATCATATTTAGATAAAAATAAAGAAAAAATCCTTGTTGGAATAATTCATGATATCACAGATTTGAAAAAAATTGAAAATGAATTACGTGAAAGTGAAGAGAAATTTAGAGCCATTACAACTTCTGCTCAAGATGCCATTATTATCATTGATAAACATGGAAAGATTAATTTATGGAATAACTCTGCAGAACGAATTTTTGGGTATAAAAAACAGGAAGTTATTGGAGAAAGCATTCATACGTTATTGATGCCTGAAAAATATGATTTTAATAAGGTTATTGAGGGATTTAAGGGATTTAAAAAAGATGGATCAGGACCAGTTATCGGTAAAACCCAAGAGTTAGTAGCAAAGAAAAAAAATGGGGAACAACTCTCTGTTGAATTATCGCTATCATCCATTGAATTAAAAGGGGCTTGGCATGCTGTGGGTATTGTTCGTGATATAACAGAAAGAAAAGAGATGGAGAATTCATTACGTGACGCAAAAAAACATTTAGAACAACGAGTAAAGGATCGAACTAAGAACTTAGAACAAGCATTGAACCGATTAACTGAATCTGAGAAACGATACAAAAGTTTGATTGAAACCGCTCCAATAGGTATTGGTATCACTGATTTTAAGGGAAGAATTCTTGATGTGAATTCAGGAATGAAAAAAATCACGGGTTTTTCATTAGATGATTTTGATCCTTCTTATCATTATGTAAACAAAAAAGATCGAAATCATCTTGTAGAATTGGTTAAAGAAAAGGGTTCGGTACGAAAATATGAAATAGAACTTCGCAGAAAAAATGGTGAAACATATTTTGCATTACTTGATGTGGAACCCATCGAGTACATGGGAGAATCTTTATTCTTGATCATCGAGCAAGATATTACACTTGTAAAGGAAGCTGAACAACGATTAAAGGAAGTTTATGATTTCTTGCGGAATGTGATTAACAGTGCTTCAGAATTTATTTTTACGTTGGATGAGAATAAAAAAGTGACCATGTGGAATAAAACAGCAGAGAAGATTACGGGAATCTCAACGACTAAAGCTGTTGGAAAGAAGGTAACCGATCTTTCCTGTATTGCTAATCCACAGGTATTAATAGATTATTTGAAAAATATTTGTAAAGGATATGTTCCTAGTGAAACTGATCTAATCATCAAATCAAAAAAAGGAACTAATCGTATTCTTCGTTTATCCTGTTCTCGCTTGTTATCGGTTCATAAATCATCCCGCGGTTTTCTGATAGTTGGTTATGATGTAACTAAATCTCAGGAGATGAAAGGAGAGATCGTGCAAGGATCAGGATATTTACAATATAAATCAGCGGTTTCAACTCTTGAAAACTTTATTATTGATTTGAAATTACAGCATCAACCTATTTTATTGATTAGTAGGAGCCCCTCAGATTTACTTAATCAAAAAACAAAACAAATGGATATCGATGTTTTGTATTTAGATGATCAAAAAGATGATGAATATCATATTTTTTCAAATGAAGCAGTTTTTAAGAAGGTAAGAAATTATTGTGATTCAGTTGAAAATGCGATGGTAATCATTGATCGTATTGATTATTTGATGATGACCTCTTCTTTTGAAACCGTGCTTCATTTGATTTATCGGTTGATGTCACTTATTGTTCGGAAAAAAGCTGTGCTCATCGTTCAAATTAATTCAAGTATCTTTTCAAAGAAACAGTTAAGTTTACTGAAAGAAGAATTGATTTTGTTTGAAGAGTCCTCAGTTGAAGATATTTCTTTGGAACAAACATTGTATGAAATGTTATCATTTATTTATGAGCAAAATCAAAAGAATGTTGTTGTATCCTATGGATCGGTAGCTAAGAAGTTTAGTATTTCAAAGGTAACCAATGGGAAACGGGTTGCAGAATTAGAACGAAAAGGTCTTGTTTCCATTAGTTTGAAGGGAAGAATGAAATCTATTCAGGTTACTAAAAAAGGTGAGGATTTACTTCAGCAACGATTGATAGAATAAAAAAAAGAAGAAATCCGAGTGAGGATTTTAACCTTAAAAAATCTTTTTTTATGCGTATAATCGATCTAAGATGGGTATTACTCTTCCGTTGCAAAAAGGACACGCGGTTTTCCGAGTACAAAAGTGTGCTTTGCATTGAGTACAAACGAAGTCGTCCATATTGTTTATCACCAACTCAAAAGTTTCCATTCAGCATATATAAATATGTCGTTTTTATAATCGTTATTTGCCGATTGATGGTCTGGCTTAATTAGAACACTGTTCAGCAACAATACAAAACCATTCAACTAAAAAAATAAAAAAGGGGGTAAAAAATGAAAAAAGGGAAGAGAAAGTTTCTGCGCATACTTTTTTTTTATGCTGAAATTCCCCAAGCAAACATTGCAGAGCCAATAAAGCAGGTCTTACTGTTCATATCTTCCAAAAGTGGAGGAATGTACATATAAAGACCAACGAAACCGACCATGATACCGATTTGTTTCTGTAATAATACTTGGGTTGGCATAGAAGTTAATCCATCGCCCCAGATCATGGTTGCTCCAATATCTCCTGGATAGTTCCAAATGCTTACTAATTTCTTTAATTGCACGCGACCATGATATCGGCTGAGCAGCTGTCTACCTTCACCAATACTCAGAATTGGATTCCCTGGAAGTTTTGAAAGTAAACCAAAATCATCAAATAATCCATTATCTCGATCGAAGAGATCTTTTAACCGATCAAGTAAATCTGCAGGCTTGAAACCTGGTTTCTTCAATGAACCCATGATGTCAAGTAAATCTGAAAGATCGGTTTTTGATAATGAAATGGTTTGTGTGGCAATGCGACCATCTGCTGTAAGTGAACTGATCTGAATTGGGATCTTGGTGTCTTTTTCTTCAATTTGAGCTTGTGCACTGCTTACTGGCGTGAAACTTAATCCGATAAACAATGCGATTATTCCGATTGCAAGTGTCTTTTTCATGTTCATAATACTCACATATCCCCGATATAGTATAATTATATATCTGGTAATTATTTAAATTTTTCCCCATTAATAATTTTTTGACATATAAAACAGAGTAGGAAGAATTACTGGTTTGAA
>JAGXLH010000126.1 GCA_018334795.1 Thermoplasmatota archaeon | reverse complement strand
TCCATATACGTACAAAGATAAGATTGATTATTTGGATTACAAAACAATTCGTTATCCTGGTCACCTTGACATGATTAAACCATTATTTGATTTGGGACTTGGAAGCACAAATCCTATTAACATTAAAAATAAGCAGATTGCTCCACGTGAAATGCTGATTAATTTGCTTCATAAAACACTTCCAAGTAATGGAGAAGATGTGGTCTTGTTAAAGGTTACTGCAGAATTAAAGGTAGAATCAAATACAAAAATCGTTATCTTTGAAATGATTGATTATTTTGATCCTAAAACAAATCTTAGTTCTATGATGAGAACCACCAGTATTCCAGTTTCAGTTACCGCTGATTTGATCGCTCGTGAAAAAATTTCATCTTTTGGCGTGTTTACTCCTGAAGAAATTATTCCTGCTTCTTTGTTTTTAGATGAATTACGAAAACGAAAGATGATTATTGAAAAAAATGTTTATAATAAGAGTTGAAAGATTTATGCAGACCGAAGATGAAGAATTTAATAATCATAAGAAAAATGCATTGGTAAAACTTGAAGATGCAATGAAATCTCATAAAGTTGATACATTAGTTATTCCCTTGCTTGAAAAGATTAATTCAACAAGTGATTATTTTACTACGAGTAGTTGTGCTGGACGAATTGTGGTATTACAACTCCCAGAGATTGGTAATAAGAAAAAAGCAGTTTTTCTTGGACGTTGGCATCGAACGGTAAACGTTGAAGAAGTATCTGAGGCTCTTGATTCTTATAATGAGGGTCAAGTGTGGTTGTTAACTCAACCGCCTATTTTTCATATTGGTTGTAAAAATATTGTTGCGGCTAATGAACTCATGAAAATTGGCATTTCTAATGGGTTTAAACATTCGGGGATTCGTAGTATTTCATCTCAGATTACTGTTGAATTGCAAAGTACAGAAAGAATGGATATACCGCTTGGTTCTAAGAATACTTTAGTGATTGAGAAAGAAATCATTCCGTTTTTTGTAGATATGGCTAATACGTCGATAACTCGGGCTCAGGATAAACTAACTAGATTGCAGAAACACATTGAAGAAAAACTAAACTGAAAAAAGATGATTTAAATCATAATCAATGGTTCAAAATAATAAAAAAAAATTATTTTTTTTAAAAAAAGAAAGAATCATTTTTAAGTGTTCAGTGATCGTTGATTCCAAGCGCTTTTTGGGATTTCCTCATAAATTTTATACATTTCCTTTTTTGGTTTTTTATGAGCTTCTTCTTGGATGCGATGATGATTGAAAGACCAATAATATTTCCTTAGTTTTTTTCCTTCTTCTTTCATTTCTTCACGTCTGAGATTTAATAATTTTTCTTTTTGTAATTCGTATAATAATGCTCGTTGATATTTATCAATGGTCATATCTTCGATTTCTTTTCTTCCCTGAAAAATGGTTTTAACTGTTTTTGCAAGCCGTTCAGCATCTTCTTTTTCCATTCGAAACGTGTTTTTCAAAGCGTTTGCCAGTAGTTTTTTGTTCATATTGTTCCTCACCACTACTGGTCTTTGTTTGTTTGCTTATTAAGCAGTTATTGTACGAATGTTACCAAGCATCTTTACACATGTTACCATAATCATAAAAAGACCTTGAATTTAGATGACCTAAAAGATATGATTTCATTAATACTCATTATATTAGATGGTGAGTATGGATGAATAGTAGGTTGAAGTAAAAGTATCTATAGGTATTTACAAATTGGTCCGTTGATTAATAACTGATTTTATCTGTTCATAATTATTTTTACTACAAAAAACTGCAATGTTTTCTGCAAAATTTCCTTTCACAAGAATCATTTGTTGCTTTGGCCGATAGGTTACTTTTCGTACATTTCGCCAATTAATTCTAGTATTCTGTCTTGATTGAGCAAGCATTCCTGCACCAGCAATCGTAGGTCTCCGAAAGAAAATTCCAAGGATAAAAGCTAAATTATTTATGATCTTGTTTTTTTTGGCTTGTTTCTTCTGAGTATAACAACGAATTCCTTTTTTATCTAAAACAAATCCGACATCATATTTTCCGTGGTAAAGAACCATGATGGTAAGATAGGTTATTAAAAAGAGTAATCCAAGCAAGGTTAATGAATAAAATAAATATCGTATCTGATTGGTTACCATAATAAGGAAGATAATAAGTATTCCAAAAGGAAGTCCAATTGCAATGCTAAGCTGTTTTAAAATGAGTGGATTGCGAAATATTGGGACTTTTACTTCCCATGTTATATTCTCAAGATCCTTGTTTTTCTCAGGCATAGTTTCAACCATTTATTACCATTAAAATATGGTAATTATACGTATGTGGGATAGAAAATTATTGTTATAAATATTCTGCTATGAATCTTTTTCTGATTATGCATTTTATTTGGATTATTAATTGATTAAACTAAGTTTTTTGCTGATTCATTCATAAAGCAGAGTGTTTTGGCCGAATGGTTTAAATTTGTAGTAGTGATATGCCTCATTTAGAGGATTGAAAAGAGGTGTAAATATAACTATGACTGATCGTGTGTTTAATTTTTATGCAGGCCCAGCAACATTGCCACTTCCTGTATTAAAAGAAGCCAAAAAAGATCTTTTGAACTACAAAGGAACCGGTATGTCTGTGATGGAGATGTCTCATCGGTCCAAGGATTATGCAGAGATTCATGAAAAAGCTACAAATCTCGTTCATGATTTAATGGGGCTTTCTGATGAATATAAAGTAATGTGGTTACAGGGTGGTGCCTCTACTCAGTTTTATATGGCTCCTTTGAATCTTAAACAAAAAAACAAACCGTTTGAATATGTTGATACTGGAAGATGGTCTACTAAAGCGATTAAAGAAGCAAAATTCTACAGTGATGTTACGGTTGTTGCTAGTTCAGAAGATAAAAATTATTCATATATTCCAAAGGATATTTCGTTTAGTGAAAATGCAGCTTTTGCTCATATCACTGGAAATAATACGATTGTTGGAACAGAGTTTCATAATTGGCCGGATACGCCGGGTGATGTTCCACTTGTTTGTGACATGTCCTCAAATATCATGGATCAAGTCATCGATCCTAACAAATTTGGCGTGATTTATGCTGGCGCTCAAAAAAATATTGGTCCAGCTGGAGTAACGCTTGTCATTGTTCGAAAGGATTTACTTAATCGCGTTGATGAAAATACTCCTACGATGCAGAAATGGAGTACTCACGCAAAAAAGGATTCCTTGTTTAATACTGGTCCTTGCTGGGCGATTTACATGTGTAAATTAAGTCTTGAATACTTAAAAGAATTTGGTGGCGTTAAAGCCATGGAACAACAAAACAAGAAGAAAGCAAATATGATTTATGATGTCATCGATCATTCAGATGGATTTTACAAGGGTCATGCTGAAAAAGATTCTCGATCATGGATGAACATAACATTCAATCTTTCATCTTCAGAACTGGAAGAAAAGTGTGTTGCTGAAGCTTCGAAACGAAATCTTATTGGATTGAAAGGACATCGATCTGTTGGTGGAATGCGTGCTTCAGTGTATAATGCGATGAGCATGGAAGGTGTTGAAACGCTAGTTGAATTCTTAAAGAAGTTTCAGGAAGACCATCAATAGTCTTTTTTTTATTTCTTCTTTTTTTATAATTGTCATTTTGCTATTTTTCCACGTTGTTTTTTTATATCATCATTTTAAGAATCTAGACATGGTAAATCATGCCACAATAAAAGGAATGGTGTAAACATATATGACAAAAAAAATAATGGTGGTAGACGACGAAAAAGATATCCTCCTTGCTCTGGAAACATTCTTTAAATCCTATGATGTAGACCTAATCACGGTGAACAGTGGAAAGGCGTGTATCAAAGAAGTTGAACGCGGATTCAAAGGAACAATACTAGTTGATCTAATGATGCCGAAGATGACTGGTTGGGATACTATTGAAGCAATCGTGGAACGTGGTCTTAACAAAGGACTCATAATCGATGTGATTACTGGGAAAGGGAGTAGAGACAAAGATAAACTAATGAAACTTGCTCCATATGTCAATGATTACATTAGTAAACCCTTCGATCAAAAAACACTCGAACGCATTCTTGCCGCATCATAACCTTTTATCTTTTATTTTTTTATATTCAAAAAAAATTGATAGTTTTTCAAAATGACATTTTGACACTAGTCTTTTAAATATGATGGGTGCTGTGCTTGTTTTTAAAACTGGGAATGGGTCTGAGTGTAAATGTACACCACCAATCCAGTTATTTTATCCTCAGGCCCTCTCAACGTCTTTTTTTTAAAAATCATTAAGAGTTTTCCGAATCTGTTGTTCATAGATTCGTTGTGCTGTTTTCCAGGATTTCCGAGTGTTTGGAGGAAGTTTTTTGTATTTTTTTACCCAAGCATGCATGTACTGTTGAGTAATCGGATCTGAAGGATAACCACTTCCCAGTGGTTTATTCAGTTTTTTTCCTAATTTTTTACTGATTTTTTCAATTTCCTTATCCCTAATTGTTTTTGCAATAATTGATGCAGCACTAACAATTGGATAAATATCATCAGCTTTATGTTTTGAGATAATCTCTATTTTTTTCGGTAATTGTGCTGAAATATTTGATCCAAAACGATTACTGTTCACATCTGCAGCATCTACAAAGCATTGATCTGGTTTGAGTTTTTTAATAATCTTTGTAAAGCCATGAACTTCAATTTCGTTCATGGTCATTACTTTTCTCATATCATCGATATCACT
>JAGXLH010000125.1 GCA_018334795.1 Thermoplasmatota archaeon | reverse complement strand
TTGAAGCATAGTGCTGATGATTTCAGATTTTTCTTCATTTATGATTTCTGAGAGCATATTTCGGAATTGATTAATTTTTTCTTCCATTTCTTTTGCATGTTTTCTGATATTATTGAGTTGTTCAATTCCTTTTTCTGTTGTTTCATACACGGTTTTTGATCGTTGTTCAACTTTATTGATTTGAATCAATTTATCTTTTTCTAATTTGGTAAGAAGCGGGTAAAGGGTACCTTTGCTTGGCGTCCAGGTTCCATGTGTTTTTTCTGTGATTTCTTTGAGGATGTCGTATCCAGATTTTGGTTTTTTATGTAAGCTATGAAGGATGTATACGGCAAGAATTCCTCGTTGTTTACCTGATTTTGTTTGAAAGTTGAATATTGTAGCCATTGTTTCTTATGTAGTCACTGCCATTATTTATATATTTCGATATTGAACCGTTCGGTATCGAAATATTTATATATTGACGATAAATAATAGATGCCATAGAATTAAAAAAGATACCTAGATTCCAACATAAATTAAAATGGGGGACAACAGCAAACATGTTAGATAAAATCGGCACACAGATAGAAAAACACCCATTCCTAATTATCATATTCACCATACTTCTTACTATCGCTTTTGCTATCAACATTCCGAGCATGAACATGAACACCTCTACTGAAGATTTCATGCCAGATTCAGAAATCGCAAATGCAAACAGTCGAATTAGTGACTACTTTGGAAAAAATCAAGACGTGGTCATGATCCTCACCGAACATAAATCAAATGCAAACTTACTCACACCGAAATCAATCAGAAACCTCCATTTTATTTCTCAAAAACTCTCTGAAAACGAAGATATTGAAACAGTGATGAGTTTCACTAATTTTATCGAAATGATTTGTGGTATGGAATATAACAATTCCATTGAAAACAGCACAGATGCTCAAATTCAAACCGTATTAAATGATATCCTCAACGATCCAGATTTTCAAGAACAATCCTTGTTAGAAACTGATGATCCAAATGAAGAATATGAATACAATCGATTTCCTAGATTATCAAAAGGAAAATCATTTGAAAGTGCTGATATTAAGAACACATATATTCAACAAACAGATGAAACCATTACTTTTACTATCGAAGTCTATGATCTCTCCGCATTAGAAGATCAAATCACAAAACCATTTTTTCCATTAAATGTGATGGAATGGTCTATTTCATTTTCCAATCAAATCGGTCCAAAACAACTCCAAGATATTGAGTATCGCATCGCAGCTCATTTAGAACCAAAAAACGAACTTTGGACCGTTGGAGAAGGTGTTTTTTCCAACCTAAAGAATATATTTTCTCAAATCAGAAATAAAGAACTTCGTAACACATTCAATACTTCTGTTGCCCTATGGATTAGCCCTCCGGGATTAGACACGTCATTTCCCATTCAACTTTCCTCCGCAGATCTCTATTTTGAAGAACAAGAAAATAAGATCACTTGGACCGTAAATAAAACTGAACTAGGAACGTATGGTATCGCACCAGAAAATGACGGATTTGGTCTTCCTGCACGACTTGGAAATTTTTCCACCTCCTTTCAATATTATCAACTCCCACTCCTTCGGCTTCCATGGTTACGAATAAATACTGAAATGGAAACTATTCAAAACATCATCGATACCATGCAACAGCGACCAGTGTTATCAAAAATTTCTGATGGCATGATGAGCAAGTTCTCATCTTTTTCTTTTGAACAATTTGATGATATGGAAACCATGCTTTCCAACAATGATAATACAATCAATGAAATATCACTAACAGCAGTGGAATCCTGGTGGATTACTTCAGATATCGCACCAGATGATCATGTTTCTGATGAAACACTGTTTATCAAACCGAGTTTCATGGATGATTTAAAAACATCAACTCTCACGTTTTTACCAAAACAATTTGAACCTGGGGAAAGCACCAAACAAACATTACTGATGGCATTCATTAACGGAAGCCTTCCAGAAGATGAACGAAAAAACATTGTTGAAACGTTCAATCAAGAAATCAATGAGTTAGAATCAAACTCAGATTTCACCTTAAAAACAGCAGGAAACACTCAGTTATCAATTGAAATCGATGAAGTATCTATGGAATCAAACATGATTATCATGCCATCAATTTTTATTGCTATTCTCATTTTATTATTCATAACATTTCGTAAAGCAAGCTATATGGTGCTCCCATTAATCGGCCTTTCCATCTCGATTCTTTGGGTATTTGGCACCATGGTTCTGCTCGGAATTAATTTCAACATGATGTATGTAGCATTAGTTCCACTCATGCTTGGTCTTGGCGTTGATTATGCGGTTCACATGTTTCATAATTACCGATCGGAACTATCAAGTGGACAAACAATCACTCAAGCTATTAAATCATCAATTAACGAAATTGGAACTGCCCTCTTCCTTGCAACAATTACTACCGTGATAGCATTCCTTTCATTTTTAACTGCAACGATTAAACCCATTCAAGATTTGGGATTACTTTCTGCAATTGGTATTATTTTCACCTTTATTATCACCTTGACTTTCCTTCAGGCAACTCGGTATCTAATCGATAAAAAATGGAAACCAAAAAAACCAAAATCGTCAAAGAATTCATTAGAGAACTGGTTAAAAAAATTATCAACAGTACTAATCCATCATTCAAAAACAGTGATTGTGATTGCAATTGTAATTTCAGCAGTAATGGGAATAGCAGCTTTGCAAGTAAAAACCTCGTTTGATATGGCCAGTATGCTTCCTGAAGATAACCCAACTATTGAAATCTTCAATGAAATCGGTCAAACATTTCCTTCTTCTGGAATGGATCAAGAATATGTGCTCATCGAGGGAGAGGTAGCCACTACAGAAACATTATCTGGGATTAAACAAACCATTCATAACATTCATGATAATGATTATGTGGCAGTGAATCCAACAGGAAGTCCTAAAATAATATCTGTTATTTCTATCATTGATGATGCCGTTGAACAGAATAAGAGTTTACCGGCCATTTTTGAGTTGGATCAAAACAATATCCCTTCCAATGAAAAAAACGTGAAAGAATTTTTTTCGTATTTACTCAATCATGATCAATACAAGGAAGATATGAACTCAGTTCTACACCAAAATGACGATTCATTTGATGCAACCGTGATTCGAGTGTATACAAATGGTGAATCTCAATCTGAGGAAGCTGAAGAAGCAAGTGGGAAAGGAGAACGATTGTATCAACAACTCAATGAAGATGTAACTGGCCTTGAGGATGTAGAAGTCACGGTTACAGGATCTGAAACACTTATGTTTGTTACCGCGCAATCGTTAACGGAAAGCCAGATAAGTTCTACGGTTATTTGTATTATTCTTGCTGCTATTGTGTTACTTATTGTTTTTAGAAATCCAATGTTAAGTTTATTGACGCTTATTCCTGTTTTGTTATCCATAAGTTGGATTCTTGGAACTATGTTTTTTATCGGTCTTGATTTAAACATTATGACGGTTATGATCACCTCCATTACCATTGGTTTAGGAGTAACATATGCCATTCATGCCGTTCAACGATTCCGATTAATTGCAGATACAACAGGAAATATAAACAAGGCAGTATCTTCAACGGTGAGCCACACTGGTGGAGCAATCCTTGCTTCAGCAGCAACCACTGTTGCCGGTTTTGGAATTCTTATGCTTGCTCCAATTACACCACAGCAACAATTTGGATTGATCGCCTCAATTACTATTGTGTATTCGTTGTTGACCACTATTCTTATATTGCCTCCATTGCTGAAATTGTGGGCTGAATTGCGGAAGAAAAGAAAAGGATTCATTATTACTAAACCGAAAGATTGATAAGGGAGAGTCTTTAAAAAGGAAAAAAGATAAAACCTTGTGTTCAATTTGATATGTGGCAGGGATTTACTGTGGATGAAAAAGACAAAAAAGCATTCCTTAAAGATTTCAAAGATGCAGATATCGATACAAAACTTGACATGTGGTTCTTCGCCTTAGATCAAGAAGGATTATGGGAAGAAATGCTTGATCAAATGTCAAAAATTGCTCGTATTAAACAATTAAGAGCGATGCAAAAAAAATCGTAATCAGATGTATATTTCGGTTGGTGTACAAGATGAATGATGAAGATAAAAAAAAGTTCATAGAGGAATTCAAAGAAGCAGAGGGAGCTAAAAAACTTGACATGTGGGATTTTGCTCTTGGTCAACAAGTACTTTGGGAAAAAATTATTGCGGATATTCAAGATATTTCTCATGAACTTGGCATTGATAAAAAACTTGAGAAAATGATGGAAGAGGAATTAAAAAAAGCAGAAAAGGCAGAGGCTGAATAGCTAATCTTTTATTCCATAGAGTTTGATGAATCCCTCGTAATTACTTTCACTGTTCATTCCCATTTGATTATTAGGTATGAGTAATTGATACGTTCCTGGTTGGAATGTTTGATTTAGTGTTGTTGTCGCATTACACCACACACTTTCTTTTGGATCACAGTTTCCTTCTCTTTTAAATGTTCCATTCATTAGTTCAGTAGTCGTGTTTTCATAGATTTTGTATGAAAGATTTGTTTCATATTTACTCCAGTGATACCAAAGCGTAATACGGGTAATGTTTGTAGTGGTGTTTAGGGTGAAAGTAGTACTATTGGTATGACTACATGTTTTGTTGTTAAATGTATCAAGGATAAGGGTTGGTGTATTTGATGGTTGATCTGGTGTTTCCTGAGTATTACAACCAGATAAAAATAATGAAATAGAAATG
>JAGXLH010000124.1 GCA_018334795.1 Thermoplasmatota archaeon | reverse complement strand
GGAGGAAGAAAATTGCAAATCAAACCAAACATCAGTTTGGCCGGGAAAGTTATCTTCCAGCACATCCAAAAGCAATTTGGGAATGTATCAAACAAGATTTACAACGATATATTGCACCTGAAACATATCATAACATTGAAAAACATCTTAATGTTTATGCTGATTTTTATCGAGATAATTACGAGAAATATGGGATCAAATTAAAACGAAGTGGTAATGTTACCATTGAATATTATGGTAAATGGGTTTTATACAACGTACTTCATAATAGTTTAGATCGAGGTAATACGCTTCGTTTCCAAATAAGCGGAGATCGATTTTTCAAGGAACCATTCATTGATTATTTCAAAAAGTTCTTGGAACTGGATAAAAAAATTGAAGTGATCATTGATTCGGAAATTGAAGATCCAGTTCTTGCTGAATTCAAAGATTTATATGGAGATAAATTAGAATTACGATATTTCCCAGATGGAGCAACAGGAACTTTGCGTAATTATGTGTTTGGAAAAGAATTTGCAGTGAATGGTATTAAAATCCTTCAAGATGATGGAAAAAACAATGAACCATCATATGTAGGAACCGCTTATGTAGATTTAGAGGATATCAAAGTGTTTAATAGCAAATTCGATAGTCTTTGGAATATGGCAAAACCAATAGAAAAAAAGAACACATAATCTCTCTTATTTTCCTCCACAATCTCTTTCTCTTTTCAATCTTAGACAATATTTACTAGTAAAAAAAAGAAGGAAAGAGTTGATAAAAAAATAATTTTATTTTTTAGGAATCTAATTTCTGAAGATGCTATAAAGTTTACAATATAGGATTAATGCGATTTGCCAGAATATATTGTAATAGCGACAAAACGCCATTTTTTTAATATTTAATCAATGATTTTAAATAGTAGTATTACTACTATTATTATGGTAACAAAATGAGTGAAAAAAGTATTATTGATGACTTTCTCCATGAAATGGAAGAAGCTAGTAAGTTTTGCTCTAAGTTACACTAGAATAAATTTTTTTATTTACAATATTTTCTTAACCATTTTTCAATAGTAATTCCATAATTTGAATTCATTATTTTCAATATTTCTTTTTTTCTAAGATCGTCATTGTTTTCAATGCAAGTTATCCTAAAAAATTCTCTTTTCAATGCATAATTATCTTTATCTATATCTCTTGTTCTCCATTCTTGAATACTTTTAACTGATTCAACGGATGGATCACTTATGTTTTTATTAAGAATCAAAAAAATTATTGCACTATACAAGGATGTTCTATGATTGCCTTCTTTAAAAGGATGCAATACAATTAATGAAATGCAATATCCTAAAGATTGTTTATATAAATCCCTTTTTACATAATCTTTTACAAAATCAATAGAGAAATATATATCTTCAGGCCGTTCACATCGGTCATCTTCATTCTCTTCAATTGATTTTATCATGTATTTGTTTGATACTATTGAATGTTAAATGATGGACCATTGTGGGAGAAATATAGTCACATGGTAAAAAACATTCTATTGGATCTTACAGATTCTTAATTCGTTGTTACCAATTGGTTCTATTTTTGTATTGATTATTTCGTTATAATACTTATGTTAAGTGATATGATACACCTTTTTGAATGGAGGGATAATTAACATTATGGCCTGGATTTGCAAACTATGCGGAATGGTAAACACTGATGCAGCATACAAATGTATTCAATGTGGATCACTAAAACCGATACCTAAGACCGATACAAAATAGTATCAAAAAATCATGTTACACATTGGCGAGTTACCGTTATACACTATGATTTTTCAGCATTTTTTTGGCATAATTTCAATAATTGTCTAACCTAATTACGTTACACGAATCGTATTGTTTCCAAATTCTTTATTGCTGTAGTGTTCATATTAAATTTTTTATGAACAGAACTTGATAAATCCAAACATTTTGATTCCTCACCATGACCAAAAATAAGTCTTTCTGGTCGAGGCGACATATTATTCACAAAATTCATTAATTGTCTACGATCACTATGACCTGAAAAACCATCAACAGTTTCAACATCCATGTTCACTTTTAATTGTGTTGCATTTCCAGAGATATTCAGGGTTAAATCTCGCCATCCTTTCTGTATTCGACGGCCAAGACTTCCTTCAGCCTGATAACCAACAAACACGATCATGTCCTTTTCTTCATCAGACCAGGATTTGAAATATTCCATGACCGGACCACCAACCATCATACCACTCGTTGCAAGCACAATACATGGATCAGGATCTCTAATTATTCGTTGTCGCATTTCATGACCGTCAACACGTTTGAAAATATCGGAAAGTAACGGATTTTTTCCTTTTTGAAACGTTTGAGAACGTAATTTATTGTTCAAATATTCCGGATATGCCGTATGAATCGCTGTTGCTTCCCAAATCATACCATCTAAATAAACTGGAACATTCTTAATCTCTTTTTTACGCATTAATTGTTCTAAAACAATCATTACTTCTTGACTACGACCAACAGCAAACACAGGAATAAGCACTTTTCCATTATTTTTCAAACATCGTTTGGTAATTTCCCGTAAATGATTAGTTGCCTCTTTTCTACTTGGTTGGAAATTATCTCTACCACCATAGGTTGATTCCATAAACATAGCTTCTAAGCGAGGAAAATGATTAACCGCTGGATTAAACAACCAGGTTCGTTCATATTTAATATCCCCGCTAAAAGCAATATTGTACAATCCATCACCAATATGAAAATGAGCGATAGATGACCCAAGAATGTGCCCTGCATTATGAAATGTTAATCGCATGTCAGGGGTAATATCTGTAGTATCACCATAATTAACGGGTATCGTATGTTTGATGACTTCCTTTACATCTTCAGATCCATAAGGTATTTTTTTTGCATCAGCCGCAGCAACCTTTAAAAAATCCATTTGCAGCAGTGTCATCATATCCCGAGTTGGTGGTGTACAATAAATTGGACCGTCGAAATTATACTTATAAAGCAACGGAACAAGACCTGAATGATCAAGATGAGCATGTGTAATCACGACAGCATCAATAGTTTCTATCGGTAAAACTTCAGGTAAATGCAAATACGGCGTTCCATTTGAATCTGATGAAACATCAACACCAACATCGATTAACACCTTACTATCCTGAGTATGAAGAAGACTACATGATCTACCGACTTGTCTAAAACCACCGAGTCCCGTTACGCGAACGAAGTTTTCTCCTTCAGAGACACCTCTGTGAAGGCGGCGACCGACTTTTCGAAGAATGTTTTTACGATCCTCACTCATCATTCGTAAAAATCCACGGATTTCTTGAACGGTCTTTGATTGTAACGGCGGAGTACGAATTATTCGGGGCGACCAATTTATTTTTCGCCGAATCTCATTAAGATAACGCCCTTGTTTACCAATAGCAACCCCTGGTTTCATTACTTCAATAGTAACTTCGCCGACATCTGGTTGGAAGTAAATATTACTGACTTCAGCATCTTTTGGTATGATTTTTAAGATTTTTTTCTCAGCTGTTTCTTCCTTAGTGATAACTGATGGGTCAGGACGAACGACGATACGTTTTTGTAACATCTTTGCTAAGTGTTTAACTAAATCATCTTTTTCAGCAAATTTATCAGGATCTTTTGTGTACAAAACGACTAAAGCACCTTCAAATTCAACATCAGAAACATCGATACTTGGAGGTACTGTGGCCCTGACTTTACCTTTTATTTCACGTAAAACATCTTCGGCAGTCATAGAAATACCAACTTTTTAATTATTTTATGTTATAAGTAGTGTTTAACAATAGAATTCATTTTTTTGAAAGATAAAGAATAATTAAGAGAATAATAAATGAAAGAATATACTTTATTTTTTTAACGCAGCCATTTTCTGTTTGACTTCATCTTCAGAAATCGCTTCAAAGCCATTCTTTGAGATGTAAGCAACACTAATCATGCCGCCTGAAGCTGAATCTCTGCTTATTGCAGATGAAATCGCTCGAACCGCTAAATTGACTCCTTCTTCCTTAGACATATTCTCTTTGTAATGATCTTCAAGTACTCCAAAGACATATGGTGAACCCGATCCAGCTGAGGTATATTTATCAGGTATCGATCCTCCAGCCGCATCCAATGCATATACATGTCCTCCATCAGCATCATATCCGCCAAGTACTAATTGAACATAATATGGCATAAATTTACGCTGATTCATAATGTTCGCCATTAATGTGGAAGCGCTTTTCACCGGCATTGGTGCATCTCTTTTCAAACGGTAGAGATTTGCTTCAGCACTCAAATAGCGAGCAAGTGATTGTAAGTCTCCCACAAGTCCAGCTGTTGCCAAAGCAAGGTGATTGTCAATCTTATAGAGTTTTTTAGTTTTTTTATGTGCAATTAATGTTCCCATGGTAGCTCGTTGTTCGGTTGCAATAACCACGCCGTCTTTGCACACCATTCCTAACGTTGTCGTCCCAGTTTTTTTAACATCATCTGATGTCATGATTATCTCCTCAAAATTATAGCAAAAATTGCAGGTTGCAATCCTTCTGCCTTTATATATAGTTTTTGCATTTCCTCAGTTTCTATTCCTTTTTAGATTTTAGAAAATATATTTTACTTAATAAATAATAAATGATATAGTTTAAATATAGCGGTATTATATAGTTGGTAACGCAGTATGACTACGCTTGTTCTTAACGTTGATCGCGACGATGATTTTGGGAGAAAAGCTCATATTTCTAGTCCAATCATAGGCTATGAAGAGAATGTACGAGCTGCTCAAATATTTGGTCAGGT
>JAGXLH010000123.1 GCA_018334795.1 Thermoplasmatota archaeon | reverse complement strand
AAGTGAAAATAGTTAGGGTTTAATTATGAAGTGGGGTGTGGTCAGTAGTGCTCACACGAAACGATCCATTGCCTTATCTAAGGACGTAATCTCGTTTCTATCTGAGCATGGTGAGGTATTTGCTGAAAAAACCATTGCAGAGAAATTATCAATTCAAGGATTTTCTTTTCCTCAAATTAATACTGATTGTGATATTGTTGTGACCATTGGTGGCGATGGAACGATTATTCGAACGCTTGCAGATGTGGATAAACCATTATTTTCCATTAATTCAGGTGGTATGGGTTTTTTATCTGAAGTGGAATCAAAGTTTGCTTTGCAAGGGTTAAAAAAAGTTATTAGTAAAGATTATAATGTTGAGGAACGAGCGAAATTACACGTTGATGTGGAAGGGATAGATGAAAAACTTCCGGATGTTGCTAATGAAATCACCTTACAAACAGCTTGGATTGCAAAAATTATGTATTTTCATATTTTTGTTGAAGACGAATTACTTGAAACCATGGGCGCTGATGGAGTGATTGTAGCGACCCCAACTGGATCGACAAGTTATGCATTAAGTGTTGGTGGTCCAATTATGGATCCAACGGTTGAAGCAATGATTATTGCTCCGCTTGCTCCGTTTCGATTGTCTGCACGTCCTTGGGTGGTTCCTTTGAAGAAAAAGGTGCAGTTACAGGTGCTTCCGAAAAGTAAAAAGGCGAAATTAGTGATTGATGGGAATTATGCAGTTGATGTAGGGACTGATCAAAAGATTACCGTGAGTGAGTCTGATCGGAAAGCTCGTTTTATTCGATTTGGTGAGTCTTTTTATCAGATGGTTCGGTTGAAATTGGTGCGATAGTGGACATGAAATGGTTTTCAAGAAGAAAGAAACAATCTGCTGATTCTTCGAAAGCATGGATGATTACCAAGCAATGTTTATCATTGATTAGTGAAAGTGCAAAATCAGTGTATCCAAATGAGTTTGCAGGTCTTCTTCGTGTTGATGAAGAAAAAAAAGATATTATTACTGAAGTCGTGCTTATTCCAGGAACGATTAGTGGGAGTCAGCATGCATTATATCAAATGCATATGAAACCTGTTGATTTTAGCATTGTTGGAACCGTGCATAGTCATCCTTCGGAATCGTTTTATCCTTCTGAAGCTGATTTGCAGTTATTTAGAAAATATGGACGAGTGCATATTATTATTGCACGTCCTTATTCTGATCGTTCATGGCAAGGATATGATGGAATGGGAAATCCTGTTGAAATGCGTATTATTTAAATAAATTCAATTGCATGTTGCTTATTGCGTTGAAATGGTGATGATGGGATGAGCGGAGAAGCATTTGATGTTGTGGTTTTTGCTCCACTAGCTCCAATCTTTGGATTAATTCTTTTCTGGTTTATTCAGCTGATTTTTATTGAGATACAAAAGAGTTTATTGAATCAATTACGGAGTTCTCATGATGCGTTGATCCGGTTTACGAATTTTATTGGGATCTTTTTTCAAACCATTTGTCATGCACTAGGTTACACCTTAACACGGAGTGGGATTTCGAGTTTTTATTTAAGTGTTGATTATGGAAAAGTGGATCCGAAAAAGAAGAAATCTGGCGTGTTTGAATGGTTAGTGAATATGTTTTTGTTCGTAGGACCATTTTTTTTGCCATCATTCTTGTTATTAGCATATTTCTTCTTACTTTCAAATGATGCGTTTACTATTATGGCACAGTCTGAGTTTACTTTCGCAGAGAATTTTATAGGATTTGGTAGTAATTTGTTTGGGTTTACCAAGGATCTTGTGTTTTTTCTTGGTTCAATTGATTTGTTTCATCCTGGGCATCTAGGCTTTTTCTTGTTGTTTATTCTGCTTGGTCTTGGCATTCGTCCTAGTTATATTGGGAAACGTCCAGTAAAAAAAGTTGATATGTTTTATGATTTAAAAAATATTAGATATAATATTTTACATAAACCAGTATATGTACTCATTGCTATTTTGGGTGCGTATATTTTTTCATATCTAAATGTATTTTTTGGTCAGTCACTGTATGTTTCAATGTTTTCATTTTTTGGTTGGGCATCTATTCTTGCAATTTTTGCATTAATTTATGCAGAGGTTTTATTATTTTGGGTTTATGTACTTGATGATCTTTCAGTCGGCTTTCGAGTGTTAACCTTACTTACACTTCCTTTAAGTTACATTTTATTAAGAATATTGTTTTATTTGTTATCTTGGCCGTTTGCTGCTCAAATTGGGTTTTGGGGATCAGTTAGTATTACTGTTTTTGTTACTCTTATGTTATTGTATCGTTTGACCAATAAGTTTAAAACGTTGTTGTCGATGAATTCGATACGCGGAACGAGTGGTGGGAAAAAATAATGGAAGAAGATGAATTATTAAACCAGGAAAACGTTGAGAAAAGGTTATCGCCTCATCCTTTATCATTTATGGGATTGCAGTCGCTTTGTATCTTTCTAATCGCTTGGGGCTTGATTTTTGGTTGGATGATAAATTTTTCTGATTTCAGAGAGTTATTTGAAAATGTATTACTACAAATTGCTGTTTGGGGATTGGTTCTCCTTGTTGTGTCAATAATTGCATCTATAATTAAAGTTATGTGGCGTATTTTTTTCTTATATCTTTCAGTGGTTTTGGTTGCTTTAGGATTAATCTGGTGGTTGAACTTATTTGATGCGATTGGTTTGTTTCTACCCGTTTATACGGTTATAGTTTCAATTATTGGTTTTCTTCTCGTTGAATTGTTTAGGAGATCACATAAATACATTATTTCAAATCAACGAATCGTGTTCAAAGGTGGAGTGATTACAAAAGAACAGCGAACACTTAGATATGATAAAATATCTGATGTGAACACCAAACAAGGCATTCTTGGACAAATCTTTAGTTTTGGAACTATCATTCCAATTAGTCAATCCGGTTTTGGATTAGGAAGTGATCAATCTTTTGCTGGTGGTGGTGCTCATGGCAGTGGATCAAAAAGAGTTGGATTATTCGGTTTTTTTGGTGGTGGCCGAGAAGTACAAACTCCAAGAACAAGAAGTTATTATGAACTTCATGGCGTGTATCCGTTTAAAGAAATTCGGAAAATGGTCGAACAATTAGTTCAAGGAAGCGAAATCAGCCAATATCAAAAACAACAGGTAGACTTTCAAGAGGAACAACGGGATTTCCAGGAAGAACAAAGAGATCTTCAGAAGGAAATGAAGGATCTTCTCAAAAAACAAAAAAATCAGTCCAAGTCTAAAGAAGAATGAAATCGTTTTTCTTAAGAATAGCAACGAATTAATCAAAAACTTAAAGAAGGAGATTTCAAAGTAATACTAATCAATTTATAATCTACTATTTTGATGGTTTGCAATATGATTCCAAAAAAAGTATTTTTAACAAAAGGTCATGGCACACATCGTCATCGATTACAATCTTTTGAACTAGCATTACGTGATGCAGGTATTGCTGCATGTAATATCGTTAATGTGTCAAGTATCGTACCGCCACATTGTAGTCTCATTCCAAAAAAAGAAGGAGTTTTCTTACTTCATCCAGGTGAAATCACATATTGTGTTCTTTCTGAAGTGCACACCAAAGAACCGAAAACTATTGGTGCATCAGTTGGACTTGCAATCCCTGATTCAACTGATGAATACGGTTATATTGCTGAATATCACGAACCGGAAAAATCCAAGCTAGAATTAAAAAATACTGTTGAAGAACTTGCGATATTGATGCTTGCTACAACAAAGGGATTGACTGTAAAAAAAGAAGGGAAAACTAATCTATCTGATGAGGAGATTGTTACTCAGTTTAAAGATCAAATGAAAACTGAGAGTGTCACAGATATTGTAAAACATACCGATTCAAATCGTTGGTCAACAGTTGTTGCAGTAGCCGTTTTTATAGAGTAATTTAACATAAAAATCATGATTGAATGTTTTATTTTGTTCCATGATTAAGACCTTGAAAGTTGCAAAATACTTTATATAGTAAGTTGTTACCTTTATAAAATATCTTACATTGAGGTGAGATGCAGTATGATTGAGGAATTTGTAAAAAAATTCGAAGAACTTCGTATCGAAGACGTCCCCTCCGTCGGAGGAAAAAATGCTTCTCTTGGTGAGATGATTCGTAATCTTCATGAAAGAGGTGTTTCTGTTCCGGGTGGATTTGCTGTTACCGCATATGCGTACAAATACACCATGGAGAAAGCAGGAATTGACAAAGAAATCGAACAGATCCTATCTGATCTAGACACAAGTGATGTACGGAATCTTGCAGAACGAGGAGAGAAGGTTAGAAAATTAATTGAGAACACGCCTCTTCCAGATGAGGTTTCTGAAGAAATCAAAAAACATTACAAAATGATGGAAGAAGAGTACGAAGAACATGTGGATGTTGCTGTTCGAAGTAGTGCAACTGCTGAGGATTTACCAGATGCAAGTTTTGCAGGTCAACAAGAAACTTATTTGAATGTTCAAGGCGAAGAGGAATTACTTGAAAAAGTTCGAGAATGTTTTGCTTCCTTGTTCACTAATCGAGCTATTTCTTACCGTGAGGATAAGGGTTTTGATCATTTCAGTGTGTATCTTTCTGTTGGTGTGCAAAAAATGGTGCGTAGTGATCTTGCCTCTTCAGGAGTAATGTTTTCAATTGATACTGAAAGTGGATTCAAAGATGCTGTGTATGTCACTGGTGCCTATGGCCTTGGTGAAAACGTGGTGCAAGGTGCAGTGAATCCCGATCAGTTTTATGTGTATAAGCCAACGTTAAAAAAAGGGTTTAGACCAATTCTTGAAAAGAAACTTGGTTCTAAAGAAC
>JAGXLH010000122.1 GCA_018334795.1 Thermoplasmatota archaeon | reverse complement strand
AAAATGGAAGAAAACGCAAAGATGATTGCTCCAAATTGAAACACAATAACTTCATTTATCATTATGTTCTGCTATAATTAAATCTTATTTTAATCTTTTTCTGAATCTGAATTTATTTTTCAACAGTTTAAATTTGGTTAATTAAATGATAAATAATATTAACGAACATTCTATTATTGTTATAACCTTAGTTATTAATGTAAAAATTGGATTTGTTTGATGGAGGGATCCAATATTGACAAAGATATGAGGATAAATGAAAAGCAAATACACTATTGCAAGAAAGATGACATAGTTTATGACACAATTCCATTACCGTTTCAAATCTTAAATATGCAAGGATACTTAGAGAATGTTAATTCTAGATTGATAAAAGTCCTTGGCTATAATCGTGAAGAACTGATTGGAGCATGGTTTGGAGATTTTTTGCATACTGATGATAGGGAAAAATTCAAAAAGTTTTTTTTAACATTAGAACAAACTGGGTTTGTTCAAGGAGTTGAATTAAGAATAAAACATAAAGATGGGCATTATCTAGATGCGTCGTTTAATGGAACCGCAAATATAACTATGGATGACATTGTGAAAGTATATTGCGTTTTTCAAGATATTTCAAATCGTAAGATGATAGAAAAAACTTTGAAAAATGAACGTGAGAATTTGAAAAATGTCATTGAAGGTACTCGTGCAGGTACTTGGCAATGGAATGTACAAACTGGAAAAACTGTTTTTAACCAAAGATGGGCAGAAATAGTTGGATATAGCTTAGAAGAATTATCACCAACAAATGTAAACACATGGAAGGACCTTACCCATCCGAAAGATTTACAAAAATCTTATAAATTGTTGCAACGCCACTTTTCAGGTGAATCACCCTATTATGATTTTCAGTGCAGAATGAAACATAAGAATGGTCAGTGGATATGGATACATGATCGAGGGTGTGTTGTCTCATGGACTAATGATGGTGAGCCCTTAATGATGTGTGGTACCCATGTAGATATCACGAAACAAAAAAAAGCAGAAGAAGCGTTACTAGAAAGTGAACGTTTCCTAAATAATGTATTTGATGGCATACAAGATGGAATCAGTGTTTTAGATTCAAATTTTAATATAATCAAGGTAAATGAATGGATGAAGAAGAAATATACTCATAAAATGCCACTAATAGGAAAAAAATGTTACGAAATGTACCAAGATCGTGAATCAATATGTCCCTGGTGCCCTTCTGTTGAAGCTTTTAAAAAGAAAGAGAAAAAAACGTCAGAAGTTCCATACCCCGACGAAAAAAATCCAGAAGGATGGATAAGTTTATCTTCATATCCATTTAAAAATAAGTATGGAGAAGTTACGGGCATAATAGAAACTGTGAAAGATATTTCATACAGCAAGAAAGCAGAAGAAGCTTTGAGAAAAAGTGAGGAACGGCTAAATTTAGCCATGTCGGTAACCAATGATGGAATCTGGGATTGGAATTTAATCACCAATGAGGTTTACTTTGATCCACGATATTATATGATGTCAGGATATGATCCTGATGAATTTCCATATAGATTAGAGGAATTTCAAAAAAGAGTACATCCAGACGATATTACAATGGTAATGAATCATGCTGAGAAGCATTTAAATGGTGAAATAGATCGTTTCAAAGTAGAATTTCGTTTTAAAAAGAAGAATGGATTATGGATGTGGATTCTAGGAAAAGGAAAAATTGTTGAAAAAGATAGCGAAGGAAAACCTATTCGTTTTGTAGGAACTCATTCTGATATCACAGAACGAAAAAACGCAGAACATGACCTTAAATCACTAAATGAACAGTTAGAACGAATCGTTACAGAACGAACCAATGAAATTCAACGATTATTGCAACAGAAAGATGAATTCATCAATCAACTTAGTCATGATCTAAAAAACCCACTCGGTCCATTTGTTCACTTATTGCCAATTCTTAAAAATCATGTTTCTGGTAAGAAAGAGAAGCAAATGGTTGATGTGTTGTTACGGAACACTCAGTATATGCAAAATCTGGTGAAGAAAACCATTGATTTGGCGAAGTTGAATTCTTCAAAAACCAAGTTCACGTTTGAAGATGTGTCCTTAGATGATCTCGTAAATGAGGTTATTTTAGTGAATACTCACTTTTTTGATGATCATGATGTAATTGTTGAAAATAATATTTCCTCTGATTTTTTGGTTCATGTTGATCCAATACATATTGAAGAGGTGTTTACTAATTTGTTTAATAACGCGGTGAAGTATTCCAATGAAGATCGGTGGATTGGTATTGATATGGTTGAAAAAAATGATTATGTGGTCATTTCTGTTCATGATAAAGGTATTGGTATTTCTGAGGATCAATTACCATATTTGTTTTATGAATATTATAAGGCAGATTCAAGTCGTCATGATTTTGACAGTAGCGGACTAGGCTTACCAATTTGCAAACGAATCATTGAAAAACATGGTGGAAAAATTTGGGCGGAAAGCCCCGGACCTGGGAAGGGAAGCACGTTTTATTTCACATTACCAACATCAAATAGTTCATCTCAAGAATAATGGTAGAATTTTTACTGTAAAATTCGTTATCGAATTCCGGCTAATAGATCATCAAAAATTTTGGAGGAGGCATAAAAGGATTAATATGAATTGCCTGCGGAAGCATCGTTTTAACTGCAAATAATCAGAAAGGAGGAGTTCAAGCAAGGAACTGAGTTTAATACCCTGTTTTACTTGCTTGATTGTTTCACCCTCAACAGAAAATAAGAACTATTTCTTCGATAAATTATTAACAATGTTAATACATATAAAAAAAAGATAAAATAATATTTCTTATCATATATCATATTAACGCTCATATTTTTTCTTCATATTTATCAACCATTTTTTGGCTATTTACTCGCCAAAATAAATTTAATTTACAAGCATTTATAAATTCACAATCTATTATTTAATCAAAAGAATGAAATAAAACAATGGGGTATGATAAAAAATGAAGAAGTCAATCATAAAAATAATTCCGTGTGTTTTAATTAGTTTTCTTATGATGAACACATCTGTCTTAGCAATGCATCCTTATTCTCAATCAGAAATTTCATCGATTATTGAAAATGAGATGAACGATAATCAAAAGACAATATTGAATGAAGATTTTGATCCTTTACAGAATATTATTTTATCAGTTCACATAAACAAAATTCGTGCTTTCGATCAGATAGATAAACACTCGGAACCTGATTTTTTTGTAAAAGTCAAAATCAATGAAGAAACATTTACAAGTCCTGTTTGGAAAAATCAAAAAGTTTTGAAAAATATTGATTGGTCTGTAAGTTGTGATGTTCCAGACAATGAGGAATTCGTAGAAATCAATATTCAACTCTGGGATTGGAATCCAGGTCTTAACACTCTTTGTGATATTGCAACAAATGACAATCAAGACCCAAAAAGGAAAGATTTAACATTTTATTACAGTATAAAAACTGGACATTGGATAGGTGATGATATGGTTTATATCCCTCACTCATGGTCAATGGATCTCAGCGGCTATGGCCGGGGTAATGGGTGTGATGATAATAGCATTTATCAAAAAGATAAAGATTGTGAAATTTACTTTGATATAACACAAAATGATTATGATCAGGATACCATCCCTTATTGGACCGAAGTAAATATCTATAATACAAATCCAAAAGTTGACGATCGCGGACGAGATGATGACAAAGATAATATCCCCATAGAATGGGAGCATAAATGGGGACATATGTTTGATTACGACTATAATGAGGAAACCAACGAATATGAAATTGTTCATGATTGGCTTTATCATCCATTTATTTTCAATAATCACTCTGTTTTAGATCCAGACGGAGATGGAATAACAAATGTTGAAGAATATTTGACCTCTGAATGGAATTCGGATCCATTTAGAAAGGATATCTTTGTTGAACTTGATCAAATGGAAGAAGGTCCAAATGGGGAAAGAGCTAGTGCTCTTTCAGAAGAATCGAAGGAACTTATGAAGAAAGCATTTAATAGACAAAATATTTTATTACACCTTGACGATGGAACGTGGGAACACACAGGTTCAGATATGATTCCCTTTGATCCATTAACTGATGGATCTTGGAATGTACCAAATAATGAATTGGATCAGATTTATCAACAATATTTTATACAAAATGCACCTGATGATTGGCGATTTACCGTTTTTCATTACGGAGTTGTTATCTATCAGAGTTCAGTTGTAAATGGAAATGCTTTTGGAGCAAATCGTTTTCAAATCTCAGCCAAAGGTGTCAGACAAAAAGCGCGATTACCATTTCCCATTAGTGGAGATAAAGATGTTGTAATGGCAAGTGCATATATGCATGAACTTGGCCATTCCTTAGGCTTGATGTGGTTAGGGGGTCACAGTAGAGATGCATACTACCCCTGGCAACCGTTATGGTGGAAATTTAGGCCATATAGAAGTTTGATGAATTATGGATATATGTACGGCAGTATTTGGAATTTAATTGATTATTCTGATGGAAGCAGAGGTAAAAATGATTTTGATGATTGGTCAAATATCGATTATTACTATTTTCTCCAATCTTTTACTTAAATAATGCTTTTAACAACGGCTTTGTCACACATGATACATAATCTAAAATAAATTCTAATTGGTTAGATAAATAATTATTATTTCATCTGTTGAAATTAGAGCACATACTAATTTGGACATGATAAGTTAATTACCTTCGCAATTTTAGTTTTAAAATATAATTTTAGTGATATTTGAAAACTCATTTTAAATATATTTTATAGTTAAATTATATATAAATTATGATAATTTTTAAAATAACATCTTTTAATATAAAT
>JAGXLH010000023.1:15399-18242 GCA_018334795.1 Thermoplasmatota archaeon | reverse complement strand
GATGTTTCCTTTGATCCAGCATCAAAAGATTATTGTAACGAATTTTATTTTTGGGCTAATGTTAGTTATGTAGATGAAGTGTTAACCATTCGTGGTAAAAGCTATGATCCAAAACCTTATGGTAATGTGAGTAGTATTCATGTTTGGATAGAAGATGAATCTGGTGAAAAAGTGTTTGAGGATTGGCGAAATAATACTGAAATGTATTATGAAGGAGAATGGACCACTGGTGAGAAAGCATTATTCGGACGAGGTGGTGCTTTGTATTATATGCCAGATTCATTCGAAAAAGAAATCATTTGGACCTCAAATGGTAAATTAATGGGCATGCAAGATGTACTTAATTCAGTTAGTAAGGGTAGTGGTTTCTTATTCTTCTCAGGTCATGGAAGCCCAAATGTATGGGCAGATCAATGCCCCGGTATTCCTGGTGATCGTGGACCATCTAGTGTTACTGGAATGAAAGTAACCTCGCTAAAACCTTGGCCACCGTTCTTTTCATCACCATTATTCCCTATGGACACCTTATCAAATGGTGAAAAACTACCAATTGCAGTTGTTGGAGGTTGCCATAACAGTCAATTCAATGTATCTATGATTCTTGGATTGTATGATATTCTCCCATATTTCTTCCCCAGTCTGCCATCAAAATCAATGTGGTGTCATGGGGTACCGGTTCCTGAAACATTTAGTTGGCGGTTAATTCGTAATCCAGATGGAGGTGCAATCGCATCTATGGGTAATACAGGTCTTGGATATGGTATGCCTGGAAAAGAATTGACCACTGGCGGTGGAGATTCATGGATTACTATTGAGTTTTTCAGACAATACGGAGAAGAGGGTAAGGAAATCCTTGGAGATGCTTACTTGCAAACCTTAAACAGCTACATTGACACGTTTGATATGACCGATCTTTCAGCTGGTCATCCAAAAACTGTTACTCAATGGGTATTACTTGGTGATCCAACACTAAAGATTGGTGGATACGAATAAAAGAGAAAAAACATTTTCTCTTCTTTTCTTTTGAAAGAAGATTCTATTATTTTTTTATTCCTTATTTTTATTCGTTTTAAGTTTATATTAAAATCGACTTCATCTTGAAGCTATTTTTTAATTTGAATCAATTCTAACTTTTAGATAATCTTGGTATGCACTAAAAAGAGGATGAACCCCAAGGTAGCACAGCAAGTAAACAGAGAAATTGATTCTCTGTTCATTATGCATCTTTCAAGGAGTTAAAAAACTTAATGAACCATGGAGTAACAAACAGACCGGACGGTCGCCACATTCAGCAAAAGTTGTCTCCTTTTGCTGCACGATGAAAGTTGCAACAATCATAACATATGGTGAAATTGAATCATATGTAAAGATGATAGCCGAGAACATTAAGAAACGATTTCATGTTGATCCCATGTCTCGAGGCATTGTGTTATTCATCGTAGAATGAATAAAATCCGCATGGCATTTATCCAAAAAGTGATGCGGTTGATTCATTGTTATTATTGGAAAGAAGCATGTCAATAATGTTGGACAGCAGCGGATGTATCTTATCACATTCGTTAAATGGTTTGATATCCAAGTCCAAAAAAAACACGTGGAAGGACTATCTCAAATTACATGCCACTGTTGATGTAAATACAGGAAGTATCCATCCTTTCACTAGTACCACGGGGAAAAAGCATGATAGTTCTGAGTTCAAACAGTTGATGAACTATATTCCACAAGTTTCTGAGGTAATGACTGACAAAGCATATCCTAGTTAGGAAATCATCAAATTTTCGTCGATGAAAATGAAAATACATATCTTCATTTCAGGGAGAATGCAACCACGGATTCCAAAGGGAAATCAGCATGGAAGATTTGCTACAAAAGTACATTGAACATGAAGAGGAATGGATGGAGACATATCATAAACGAGAGATCGTTGAACCCGTATTCAGTTCCATCAAACAACGATGGAATGAGTTTATTTACTCTAACTGTGTTTGGACTGACCCTATCCCACTTTAAAGGATGGGGTTTCCAAAGTTTTAATTAATTTATTTCTTCTTAAAAGGCAGGGATTTAAACTCAATCAAATCTCATTAAATAACCCACAAGTCCACCTATTACAAAAAACGCTAATTGATCTATTGAGTTTAACCTAAATCAATCTGTCCATTTTCATCAATTAATTTTTATTACAATGCATTGGATCTATTATTTTCAGGATTAAGCTGTAGAAAGAAGAAAAAAAGAAGTTGAGTGTATTGGTTTTATTGGTTGAAAATGTTTAATATAACAGAGATCAGCATATATAATGGTCCATTTCCATCATAATTAAAGTCAAAGTTAAATCCGTTTTCATCATCGTCATCATTTTCATCCAAACCACCGGACAGATAAAAGATTCCACCTATGATGATTATTGGAAGTGCAAAGAATACTAAGAGTGCTAGTATTGAAAGTAGACCCATCGATAGTCCGCCAAGAAGGTTTCCCGTGGAGATAATAAATTGAGCTGCGAGTAATGCAAAGACTGGTGCTCCCAATATCGAAAAGATGCGAAGTCCTATTTTGCTGACGAATCCTAGGAAAATCAAAAAGAATGCGCCAATGGTCAATGATGTTTGTATTGCTCCAATGATAAGTAATAAGATACTGAAGAGTGCAACAATTATTTTTAGTATTCCACCAACTAGAAGAGATACACCTTGCATAATTCCTTTTAATATGAAGGTGATGATAGATACGATAACTCCTAAAATATTAGCCATTTTCGAAAAGATACCACCATTTGAATTACCAATGTTTCCATCACCATTTATCAGGTTATTTCGAAGAAAAGAGACAAGGAGTGAAAT
>JAGXLH010000023.1:0-14961 GCA_018334795.1 Thermoplasmatota archaeon | reverse complement strand
TGTCATAGGATTATTTCCTCCGAATAAATATTTTTATTTATATTTCCTATTATTATTTAATGGTCATCAAAGTATATAAAATGTTTGATATAAACTTGGTAATTCTTACGAAATTAAACACGATTTTTTTGGTTTATGACAAAAAAAAAATCGAACAATTAACAACCTATTAAAGTAAGTTTGAATTTTACAACTGCTTCATATCAATCACATTTCCTTTTAAAGATGCTACTTTTGATATAATCTTATCTTTAATCTGTTGATGCGTTGTAATTACCATATTTACTTTGTCAGTATAAACAATATCCTCTAATCGAGAGTATTCATACACCCAAGACAAAAAAGATTGAGTTTCCTCAGTATTAGGAAGTTGAATTTCAATTTGATACAATTGAGGAAGAAGAGAATATAATTTTTTTAATAACTCATCTAAATGCAGATGTTGATGAACTGAAATTGAAACCATATCAAATTTTTTTCCAGCACAAAAAGCACTGACGAATTGTTCTTTAACATCAACTTGTTCATTAGAAATCAAATCTGTTTTATTTAATACAACTAGAACAGGATTTGTCACCCCAAGATCTGATAGTTCATCCATAGAAGTTTTCACTTTTCGTTGAAAAACAGAAAAGGAATCACTTGCATCAACCACAAGAATGACAACATCAGCATCTTTAATTTCTTCTAGCGTTGAATGAAAAGCATCAATAATCCAAGCAGGTAACCGTTGTATAAACCCTACCGTATCAGTCATTAAAATTGGTATATGAGATTGATCTAATTTCCGAGTGGTAGTTGAAAGCGTTGAAAACAATCGGTCTTCCACATCAATCTGTTCATCTGTTAATACATTTAATAAACTACTCTTTCCAGCATTTGTATATCCTGCTAATGAAACAAGAAAATATCCACTATGATGTCGATGATGTCTACGTAGATGACGTTGTTTACGAATATGATTAAGTTTTTCCTTGATCTGTTTCATTTGCTTTTTCATCATTTCATAATAATCATCAACCTGATATTCTCCTCCTGCCATCAATCCAGGATGTTCCCCGCTTCTTGCTCGATGAATAAGTTCTCGAACAAAAGGTCGTTCATATTGAAGTTCAGCAAGTCTAACTTGTAATCGTGCTTCTTTTCGATCGGCTCTATCTTTAAAAATCATAAGAATAAGTCGTAGTCGATCATAAACGGTTACGTTCCAGTAATTCTCAAGAACAAACCATTGGGAAGGTTTCAGTGTTCCATCAATTATTACCACACTGATATCCTCTTCAGAAGTAGCGATATATTCTTTAATTTCATCACGTTTGCCAATCCCAATATAACTAGTGACATCGGGATGATCTCGATGTTGAACAAAGGTGTTAACAATATGATAATCATTAGATTCAGCAAGTAATCTAATTTCGTTTACATCATCATGAAGCGATACAAGTATACCTGCTTTCTTTGATTTTTTTTGCATGGATTATCAATTTCAGTACGCGATCTAAGGTATAATATACAATGCAACCTTTTAAAAAACCTATGAATCTGGAAATATAATTACTAGGGTAACATTTTAAAAAGGGTACTTCATATTCTGCGGGAAAAGTGATTGTTTATGTCAGATGAAGATGATCTTAGTAAACTTGGGGTAATTCCTTCAGACCGCAGAAAACTGGAACATATGGGTATTACAACGCTTGAGCAACTTGCAGTAATGTCTGTCCAGATGCTTGGGATGGGACCAAGTAAGGGAAAACAGTTAATCCAACGAGCTCGTAATATTTTGTTTAATCAGAATCTTGTTAATATCATTATTAGAGATGAAGATACCGTTGAGGTTATCGTAAAACAAACAAATCGTGCGGTGAGAAAGGCCGTGTTAACTGCGTTTGATGTGTATAAAACTGGTTGGGGTACGGTTGCATTAGATGTTGAAGAAAATACGTTAACATTGAAAAGAAAATCAACGGGTTTTAACAAGGTCATTCGAAAAGCTGAGGCTCTTCAAGAGGTCATCGAATCTAAAAAATTAGATGAAAAAGAGAAGGAAGGTATATTTTTACCGGAGGATGAATTAAAGCAATTTGCTCGAAAACGAGGTTTTGAAGGCTTTTGGAAGAATGTTTTTCAAGAGATTCATGGTAATGACATTATGAAAAAGGTGATTGCCACCAGTATGTTTTCCACCTATGAAGAACCAGTTCATTCCCTTGTTATTGGAGAACCTGGTAGTAGTAAAACAATGGCTAAGGAGATAATCGGTGAACAATTCTCTGATATTTCTAGTATTGGTGCAAACACGACTCGGTCTGGATTAGTTTGTAATCTTGGAACCGGTGATCTTGGGGCTCTTCCTCATGCTGATAGAAGATTAGTTCTTGTTGATGAATTTGATAAAATCCCTCAGGATGATATCGAGTATACATATGAGTTATTGTCTAATGGTAAATGTAGTGTGCATTCGGCAAAAGTGCATCAGAACATACGTAGTCAATTCATTATGATTGCTTTTGCTAATCCAAAAACTAAAGTTTTTACAAAAAATGCGGTTGGTGACATTGGATTATCTCCATTACTTGTTAGTCGTTGTGCATTAATTGTACGAGTTGGAAATATTGGATCTGATGAACGATTAGACTTATTTCAAAAGAAGTTTTATGATACTGGTGAAATTAAGAAAAAACCTGAGTATTATGATCAATGGATGCGGCTTGCTCGACGGTATCAACCAGAGATTAATGCATCAGAATCACAAGTAAAATCGTATTTGAAACAGATGAGTGAAGTCGTTGAGAACTATTATAATACTAATCTAAGACGTGATCTACGAATGGCAGATTATATTCGCCGTATACCAATGGCAATTGCTCGGGCATCATTTTCTCCGATCGAGGACGATACATTAGACAAGGCTGAGGGCATTGTTAAAGAGTCTATTGCTACCTGGCATCAATAATAAGCCAGGTGAATAGATTATCATATATTCTCTAATTCTCTATTTTTTTCGTTTTTTAAATATTCAATTAATCTTTTATATTACTGGCTGATGTTGATTAATGGTGAGGATTCATTGACTAAAGGTGAACCATATCTTGAAAATATTGATTCTAAAGAAATAAAAAAACTAGTTCATCGTCTTTATCGGGATCAACCAGATCAATTTGAAAATAGAGAAGCAGATGAGACCATCATGAGAACTCAATTAGAAAAATCAAAGAAATCTATGAACCATGGATTAACCCAGGAACCTGATTCGCATGATTATATCGCTTCAGAGATTGATAAGCTTCTCGAGGATTCAACTACACTAGACCAACATGTTGACTCATCGGAACCAGAACCATCTAAGGCTTCATTGCCTGAGTTTCCTGCTTCTGAAAAACCGAAAAAGATTGAAAAACCGAAACGTCCTGAGAAGAAACGTGGTTTCTTTGGATTTTTCAAAAAATAATTTTTCTTTTTTTTCTTTTTCTCCTTACTAATTAAATATTTTGGAATTATTTTATCCAAAATTTTATAAATGAGACCACATTTACATTCATCTAATTACATATCAAAATATTTTTTAATAATGTGAAAAAAAGACTTTTAGCATGATAAAAAACCAGTAAAGCATGAATGAGTTGACGATGTCTATGGAAAAATTAGAACCATTATCTGTAAAAGAACAACAGCTAGAAAATAAAAAAGCAAAGAAATCTGTGTCTAAAGAGGAATTCCATGAAGGATTTGGTAAAGGAGTCACAGAAGCTTTTAAAGAAGTTCAACAAAGTGTTGTTTTATTTAAACGATATGAAAATGATGTGAAATTACTTATGAAGGAACAAAAACCAGTGTGGAAAAATTGGGTTACTTTTTATGAGGATAAAAAAATAGCACAAGATGAATACATGCAACGATATAATAATTGGTTATTTGATTATGTATTTACAAAAGGAAAGAAAAAGGAAGAATCACTTTTTACCTTATAGTCAATTAAATACAACTTGAATGATCGTTTTATTTTTTTAAGTAGTACATTTTTTATTGTTCTTTTTGTTGTTTCAAAGCAGTGTTCATTTGCTGAATGTATTTTCGTACTCCACGTTTAACCTGTGCTAATTGTTGAGGTGGGATTTGATAGGATTGTTGCGTTGCTTCTAATGCAAAAATGAGACCATGAACAAAAGCACCGGGGTGATACGCTTCTTCTTTTTGAAGTGAAAAAATGTCATCGGCAACTTTCATTGCATCATCAAATGAATACACATTTTCCTTTTTTTCGGATTCCTCTTTTGGAGAAAATTTTTTCTCGGACATACACCGGACATAATTGTCCTTGTTTAAAAGTCTTAGTACCTATACTATCAGATAGGTTTTTTGAGTATGAATCAAACTAGAAAATTACTTGTTTTTTTTATCATCAAATGATAAAAGAGTTGAAATAAATCGTTGTACTGCCGTAAAATTTCCGATCACTGCTAAATAGATTAATACCCAGTCGAGAAGTGAAAAACCATAAATAGTTGGAATAAAAAAAATTAAGAGAAGATACTGTATAATTGGAGCGAAGATTAAAAGAGCTAAGCGATCTGCTCGTCCTAACAATCCTGCATATAATCTTTTTTGGCCTACGGCCTGTGCTTGTGTTCCCATATAGCTAGTAAGAAGCATTCCAATCATAGCGAAAAATCCGATTTCTATATGGCACCAGGGACTTAATGCAAGTCCACCAACGATAAATACGTCAGCAAATCGATCAATTGCATGATCTAAGAAATCTCCCTTTCTTGATGAAATATGGCGTAGTTTCGCTATTTTTCCATCTACTGCATCAAATAAGCCATTCAAAAATACAAATAAGGATGCGAAGAGAAGCAAAGGAATCTCTAATTCAAAAGTAGGAGTCGAGTGATAAAAAAAGATGGAAGCAAGTATTGCACAAAGTAAAGCTAACCAAGTAAAAAAATCCGGGGAAAACGATGAGAACATAGTAGCAAGTTTTGAAAGAATAGGATCAACTGCACCTCTTTTTTTATCAAGAACCATAGTTTTCATTGCTCCATTATATTTGCATCGAAAAGATATTCGGACCAATCAAAATTTCCGGGTTCTAATAAGGTCGAAAATGTTTTTGATCCGTTAATGATCTGAAATATATTTTCTGCTATATTCTCTGCTGATACTGTAGAAGTGTCAATTTCTTTAACCGATTGCTTCCCATGATCATTGACTGATTCACAGAGGATAACATCTAATATTTCTGATTCTAGGTTTTCATAGATTTTTTTCCAAGGCCAATTCCGTTGTTCCAATCGTTTCCGTAATGTTTGTGGATGACATCTAAGGACGATAACAAAATCAACAACACAGAGTAAATGAGCAAGATGACTTTCAACAATAATCAGTTCATCTTTTTTAATCGTCTTTTTTAGATATTGTTCGATTGCATCCAAATCTAGAATGTTGCTTTGTCGTTGTTCATCATATGATTCTACGAAACTGTGTTGCTCCGCCAATTTTTTTAAGGATATAACTGAAACTCCATATTTTTTTAGAATAGATGCAATCGTTGTTTTTCCGGTACCGGGAGTACCTGTTAGTGCAATAATCATAGTCGTTTAGTTTAGATCAATGAATGATAATCGTATCCTCTAAATCCTTTTTTGAAACAGTACTGAATTTCTTGAAAATCAGCACGGAACCTTTTGACATCCTCTCTTACTTTTTTTGGATCCTCTTTTTTATGAAGGACTCGATCATAAAACGAAGCGACATCTTTCATTTCTTCTTTTTTCATTCCAATTCGCGTTAATTCGGGAGTTCCTAATCGTAATCCTGAAGGATTCAACGGATCAGTATCTCCAGGGATGGTATTCATATTGGTAACGATTCCTGCTTGTTCCAATGTTTTTGCTGCTTCTCTTCCTTTACCTTTGCCTACTGAGAGAAGTATTTGATGGGATTTTGTGAATCCAAGGTTTTCACCAAAAACATCGAATCCTTGATCATGAAGTGCTTGGCCAAGATGTTGTGCATTAGCAATGATTTGTTTTGCATATGCTTCACCATATTCAAGATGTTCGGCTAAGGCAACTGCTTTTGCAGCAACATGATGTAAATGATATGAAGAAGTGACTCCTGGAAAAACACCGAAATTTAATCGATTTAAAAATGATTGATCCTCTTTTGTTTCGCCTTTATGATTGGAAACAATCATTCCTCCTTGAGGACCCGGGAATGTTTTGTGAGTGCTTCCACTCATTACATCAGCTCCTTCTCTTAAAGGATCTTGAAATTGTTTACCGGCTATTAATCCAAGAACATGCGCGGCGTCGTACACCAAGTATGCTCCAACATCATGAGCTGCTTCTGCAATTTCTCGGATCGGGCTGGGAAATAAAAATACGGATCGGCCATTTAGTGCTAATGTTGGTTTCACTTTTTTAATGAGTTTTACTGCTCCATCTACATCAATGTTCATTTCCTTATCGTTAAATGGATATGAAACCAGGTTTATTCCACGGACTGCTGCTGCACCCCATTTTCCAAAAGAAATGTGAGCTCCATTTGCTAAATCCAAAACGGTTGCTGTTTCACCGGGTTTAATTAATGCTTTTAAGATTGCCATATTCGCTGTGGTTCCTGCAGTAGGCCGGATATCTGCATAGGAACAATCAAATAGTTTTTTGGCAAGATCTATTCCTTTACGTTCGACATTATCAAAAAATTCACATCCTTCATAATAACGGTTACCTGGTGTTCCCTCTGCGTATCTTCCATGAAAATCTGAGATTAGCAGTTCTTTGCACATTGGAGATAACACGTTTTCACTTGCAATCATTGGCAAGGAATCTCTGAAGAATTGATTGTTTAATTTTGCTTGATCTTGAATATATTTAGCCTCATCATACCAAACCATAATGTATCAACTCGTGTAGCTGATAATTGCTACCATAATAAAAAACTAATGGAAGAAATGAAGGATTTTTTTATTTTGTTGGAATTTCGATAAGCTGTTTTGGAGATTGGGTTAGTTGAATATATCCATCTGGTGAAACCACAATGTCATCTTCGATACGCACTCCACCAATAGTTGGAATGTAAATGCCGGGTTCTACGGTAAGTACCATACCTGATTGTAACGGTGTTTGATAGTGCGGAGCAAATCCAATACCGGAATCATGAACGTTAAGACCTAGGCTATGACCTGTTGAATGAATGAAATATCCTTTGAATTCAGTGGCATTTATAGTATCATTTGCAATTTGATGAATGGTATTTGCATTCACACCGGGTTTGATGTGATTTAATGCTTGTTGTTGAGCATTTAGTACAGTTTGATGGATTTGTTTTTGTTTCTTAGACGCAGATCCATACACAAAGGTTCGGGTGGTATCTGAATGATAATGATTAACGGTTGCACCAAAGTCACAAATGATAAAGTCACCTGGTTGAATTTTTTTGTTTCCGCTGGTATAGTGAGGTTTTGCTGTGTTTATTCCAAATGATGAAATGGTTTCAAAAGCCGAAGATGATGCACCTTGTAGTTTGAGTTGATGATCGATTGTTGCAGCAAGTTCATGTTCGGTGAGGGATGTTGAAAAAAAGGTGGGGATTTTAGTCATGACTTGATCTGCTATATGGCATGCTTCTTGAATTTGGTGAAGTTCTTCTTCATCTTTGATTATTCTGGTATTTTTAACCGCTTGAGAAATTGAAATTAATTTTTTTTCTGGTATTAATTGTCGAAGTTGTTGGTACTCGTCATAAAGGGTCATAGCAGTATTTATTCCAACGGTATTACAATCTGTTAGTAATTCTGTTAGTAAATCAGTGTATTCTTTTTTGGATGAGAAACAAGTGCTTTTTTGTCCTATTGGCACCAATGGTTCTTCAAGGTTTGAAACTAAGAGATGGGATGAGCCGTCTGGACCTAATAAGATGCTGCATCCTTCGAAAAGTCCTTTTTTTATTCCAGTAACATAAAAAAAAGTAGGATCAATAAAGGGATCTGAACTATTACGTAAAAGAATTATATCGACTGGTTCATCTAACTGTGAAAAAATAGTTTTTATTCGTTGAGAATACGTCATCATCGTAGGAAATCATATTATCTAATATAAATATGATGATTTAAAAAAGCATTTAAACTGATACATTATTTCTCTGAGTACTCTCACCCCATCGAATAAAAGCAAATATACATTGTTTCATTTACTTTTTATATTCTTTAATCAAAGATTGGAGATCATCTAGATTTTGTTTGATGCTTTCTACTTCTCTAAGTTTGTTTTGTTCAAAGGTTTCTAGAATTTGAGGTAGTGGTTTTGTGAGTTTATATACGTGAACTGGACGGCCTTTTCCATCCTTTTTCAAGTCTCGTTTCCTTGCCCAACCTTTCTTCCGAAGTTCCTGCATTGCTACACTTACTTCAGGTTGTCTCAAATCTGCACCTTGTTCAACCTCAGCAGAACGACATTCTTCACATTGTGAAATATACACTAGAGTTTTTGCCAAATTCTTTGGCATCCCTAGATCTGTGAACAACTCTACCGCACGTTCATCATTTTCATCTAGGACCATGGATCGCTTCCGTCTCATTATCCTCTCTCCTCACCGTAAAATAATCATTTATAGGTATTTATATTTTTCTTATTTTTTCAATTTTTTCCCTATTTTTTAAAAAATTTTTAGGATTAATAATTCGGCCATGAAATTCTCTGATTTTTATGTGACTCTCTTCAATCATCTGACGTGCGAGATCATCTGGATAATCTCCACCATAAATGATTTCTTGCACTCCGGCATTAATTAACATTTTTGCACAAACCACACAAGGAGTATCAGTCACATAAATGATAGATTCATCAATAGAAATGCCAAAAACAGATGCTTGAATTATTGCGTTTTGTTCTGCATGAAGACCTCTGCAGATCTCGTGACGTTCACCAGAAGGAACATTGAGTTTGTCTCGTAAACAACCGGTTTCATCACAATGTTTCATGCCTTTTGGAGGTCCATTATATCCGGTTGCAAGAACATGTTTATTTTTTACCAGAACCGCTCCAACTTGTCGGCGAAGGCACGTGCTACGGGTCGCTGCTAGAAATGCCATGCTCATGAAATATTCATCATAACTTGGTCGGTTGGTCATAAAAACTCACAGTTGTAATCATTTGTTATAGTACAATATAATTTTGCTTTTTATAAGTATAGATGCCTCTGTTAAAGTAAAAATTTCAAAGTATAACGTCTTTCACAGTTGTAATGTTGTTAATATTTTTTCCAAAAATATACGAAAGAGAAGTAGTTAAATAACCCCAATTAAATGCTGACATTCATGGCGGATAAAAATCGTTTAATTTCAGATTTTTACGAATTGACTGTTCAGCAAATCATGGACAAACGAGTATGGGATCTTCCGTTAATCGAGAAAGATGAAGATATTTTCCATGTTTTATCTATTCTTAGTGGTCGAAATCATATTTGGGTTGTTGACTCTAGATCAACTCGATTGATTCTAGGGGTTATCACTGAACATGATGTGTTATCTATTTTGGCGCCAAAAAATTTACCATCTTATGTTTTTGGAATGCCAGATATTCGATCACTTCGGCATGGAACCGCAAAAACAGCTAGTGACATTATGTGTGCTAAAATAATTTCTTGCTATCCTGGGGATAAAATCCTTGAAGCCCTTCAAAAAATGGTGAAATATCGACTGCGGCGGCTTCCAGTCATTCAGGATAAGTGTATTATTGGAGAGTTAACATTACATCAACTTATTCGGAAATATTATGGGGCTACTCAATATCATCCATTAATTGATGAGGAAGACTCTGTAGAGGGTGATGATAACGGTTTATGATCTGGCATTGTTACTTGCGTTAGCACTGATATGTGCACGAATATTTGGGTATATTTTCACAAAATTAAAATTACCTTCAGTTATCGGTGAGATTTTAGCAGGTGTTTTTTTAGGAGGACTCAGTCTCACTATTTTTAATGGACAAAGCATTAGTTTATTTGGGTTTAGCTGGTCTGTTCCTGAATTGAGTTATATTTCGCTTGAATTTGATTTTTTAGCTGAGATCGGTATTCTCCTTTTAATGTTTATATCCGGACTTTCTACGAGTCTTAGTCAGTTAAAATCAATGGGAAAAACATCGACAATGGTTGCCTTAGGTGGTGTTATTGTTCCATTGGGACTTGGGTTTAGTACCGGTATTTTATTCGGTTTTGGCCATCAGGAAAGTCTAATCATTGGTCTCATGTTAGTAGCCACGTCTGTTGGAGTTACAGTACGAACATTAATGGATATTCATAAGCTGGATACTAATGCTGGTGCTGCTATTCTTGGAGGTGCAGTCATTGATGATGTGTTAGGTATCGTACTTCTTGCTTTTGTTGTTGGAACAGATCCATTTTTATATATTGTTTTAAAGATTGTGCTATTTTTCATTTTGTTTGTTTATTTAGGATTAAAAATAATCGATAAAATTCTGGGCTTAGGTGAATATATTCATTTACCAAAAGCTTTTTTGAGTATTTCTTTATCTTTGTTTTTATTGTTTTCATTTTTTGCTGATCGATTTGGTATTTCAGGGATTATTGGTGCGTTTATTGCAGGATTACTAATTGGTCAATCAATCAAATCAAGGAAAATAGTTGATGATGTGCAAACATTAGGATATGGTTTTTTCGTTCCATTATTTTTTATCTGGATAGGAGCAAAATTAATTATTGGTATCGTTGATGATTTTGCATCTTTTAGCTCAATTGCTTTTTTCGCTTTTATAATCATTCTTGTTGCTATTGCAGGAAAAATAATTGGGTGTGGTATCGGTGCGAGATTAAGTGGGTCATCATTTAAAGAATCAGTACAAATTGGTATTGGTATGATTCCTCGGATGGAGTTAGCGCTAATTATTATTAGTACTGCTATTTCAAAAAAAATAATTGTTGGTGTTGCAGCAAATCAATTACTTGCTATTTCTGTGTTAATCACCGTCTGTACCACATTAATTACTCCTGTTTTAATCAATATTACTTTTAAAGAAGTACCTGTTAAATCATGATTTATCTCAAAGAGTTGATTAATTATTATGATCCGTGAATTTATTTTTGATGTATCCAAAGAATATCCGTTGCTTGCTCGTGATGAAATTATTTCCTGTTTTAAAAGTGAAGGAATTCAATTTGAGTTAATCAAATCAAATGAGGATGTGTTGATTTTAAAAGCAGATGTTTCAAATGAAATCATTTGCGATATTGCTTCGAGAGTATCAATGAGTTTTTCAATTGGAGAATTATTGTTTACTAGTAAACATTCAATTGAATTTATCAAGGAACAAGCAAGATCTCATTCAATTGAGGATAAAGGAAGATTAGCAGTCCAATATAAAAATCGGTCAGATACTGTTGAATCCAAATCTTTTGTTCATGCAGTAGCTGATGTATATACTGCTTCAAGACTTGTCGATTTATCAAAACCTGATCAAATAATTCACTTACTAATCACTCCAAATAATATCTTTGTTTCTGAACAAATCGTTCAAGTTGATCGGAGTGTATTTGAAAGGCGGAAGGCTCATCTTAGACCGTTTTTTTCTCCGATATCACTTCATCCAAAGATCGCTCGAGCGTTAGTTAACTTATCGCAGGTCAATGATCAGGATACTATTTTAGATCCATTTTGTGGTACTGGAGGCATCCTTCTTGAAGCTGGATTAATGAATATATCTATAATTGGTAGCGATATTTCAGAAAAAATGGTAAAAGGAACACAAAGAAATCTTAGTGAATATAATATTAATTCTTTTAATATGTTCATTTGTGATATTAGTGATATTTCAAATCATCTTTTAAACCCGGTTGATGCAGTGGTAACAGATTTTCCTTACGGTAAATCAACAAGCTTGCAAGGAGAACCATTAGAAGAATTGTATCAACGATCATTTCATAGTATTCAATCGGTATTAAAACCTGGAAAAAAAGCAGTGATTGGATCTGCAATTAAACACATTGATAAACATGCTACTTCGGGTTTGAAACATATTCTTTCTTATCCACTTCGTGTTCATCAGAGTTTAACTCGATATTTCCATGTGTTTCAAAAAGCACCATAATCCTTTTAGGCTATGGAGAAATGCCTAAATTGAATATGTCACAATTAGAATTAATTTTTCTTGGCACTGGTGGTAGTTGGCCTACCGTTCAACGTAATGTTACTAGTGTTGCTCTTAAACGGGAGGGATCAGTTCTTCTTTTTGATTGTGGAGAAGGAACACAAAGACAAATTCAGAAATCCTTACTTAGTTATATGCAAATATCTCATATTTTCATAAGTCATTTTCATGGTGATCATATCCTAGGTCTTTCGGGATTATTGCAAACCATGCAGTTAAATGATAGGAAAAATCCGGTTCATATTTATGGTCCTGCAGGAATGGATGAAATATCAGTTAAACTGGTGACTCTTGGTTATTTCAAACCAGTATTTCCTATTTTTTCTCATGAGGTTTATGATGGAGACTCGCTTTCTTTTGATTCGTTTTCAATTGATGTCTTAAAAACAGATCATGGTGTTCCCTCACTTGCATATCGATATCGGGAACCGAAACGTCCAGGGAAATTCAACAAGCCTAAAGCAGTATCATTAGGGATTCCTGAAGGTCCTTTGTTTAGCCAGTTGCAACAAGGAAAAACTGTTTCTTTAGCAGATGGTCGTAAGATTCTTCCAAAAATGGTATTGGGACCAGCGCGACCGGGTCGAACCATAGTGATTAGTGGGGATACACGGCCGATAGATGAGATGGTTTCTTTTTCAGATCATGCTGATGTTCTTGTTCATGAGGCTACCTTTGATGAATCTTTAAGAGATCGTGCTCGAAATTATGGGCATTCAACAGCTAAACAAGCTGCTGAAATTGCTTCTGAAGCTGATGTTGACAGATTAGTTCTTACTCATATTAGTCCTCGTTATTTGAAAACACATCAGTTAAAAAAAGAAGCTGAAGAGTTATTTAAACCCGTTATGATTCCTCACGATTTTGATTCTTTGACGGTTCCATTAAAAAAATAAGTAATCATTATCTTAAATTTCAAATTCAAGTTAATTTTGCTGCGTTGATTTTTTCTTTTTTTGTTTTTGTTTAATAGTTATATCAATAACATCTCTTTGTGAATCAGTTCCTTCAAACCAATCATTTTTTTTGATTTTTGATTCATTCTTTGAAAGAATTTCATCTACTTGAGATTCTAAAGAATTAGAAGAATTAAACCAGTGATGTTTGGATTGTTTTTGAAAGGAGTTTTGTTGAGATAATTTATTTTCTTTTTTGTTTTTTGATTGGATTTGTATTGTTTTTCGTTTGGGTTGAGGCTTTGTAATGTTTATTTCTTCAATTTTTGAAAATTGAGTAGATAACGTTTTTTGTGAACTTGGTGGCGGTTCTGATGCGTGATCTTTATTAGTTATTTGAGGGATTATATCTTTGTTTTTTGATTGAGGGATGGATTTGCTTGGTTTTGTTTTATTTAGTTTTTTTATCTTTTTGTTATTAATTGATTTTTTGTTTTTGATGCTTACAAAAATAATTGCTGCTATAAGAATGCTGAATGCAATAAAAACTGGAACCATTGGATTGGATAAAAGAGCAGTTGTTGTATCTTGTTTAGTTTCAATCCAAAGGGAGAGAGTATCATCTTGATAACTTTCCTTTTGAGCTAAAATCGTGATTTCTTGTTGATTAGGTGCTTGTAATTGAATAAAACCAGTTTCATTAGTGAGGCCATCGCTATTTTCTTTTTGAACATTTTGAATGCTTACCATTGCATTTTGTATCGGCGTGTTATATTCATCAGTGATTTTTAAGGTAAAAAATTCATCCGATACTATTGTTTTATCATCGATAAGTGTGATAACAAGATGTGCAGGACTTGAAGACGTCGGAACAATTCGTATAGAGGTATTAGTATCATTATATGAATTTTTCTTTGCTTTAATGATACATGAAGTGGGGTATTGAACAGTCGGAGCTGATAAAATTAATTCTCGGTTTGGAAGTTCATCAGTTATTAGATATGATTCGTTTTGAAAAATAATCGTTACATCAGTAAGATATGGTGTATCGCCCATAATTGTTGGATCATACACGCTCACAGTGAAGTTTTGTCCACTTGTTGGTTGTGGGGGTAATACTTCAATCATCATGGTTGAGGCAGTGGTTAATGGAATAAGAAAAAAACCTAAAAGGAGGATAAGACAGAGTAAAAAAAATTTATCATATTGTTGAGAAGACCCCTTCCGAAAGGGAGGGAATGAATCAACATCTTTTGAACAATCCTTTCCCATAAACTATCAACTTTACCTTTTCAATATTACAATTCAATGTTTCACCAACAATGGTCATAAGCCTAACCCATATGCCTTTGTTGAAAACACCGTTCACAACACATTCCTTTCCATCCCATTCAACAAGATCCCCGGGCTGCAACCCATACCGTTTTCTCCTGATGCTAGGTTTAAACCCTTTCCGATTCAACTGAATACTACGGTTATTCCGACGACGAGATTTAGAACCTATCTGTTTACACCGGGTTATACGCCGAGTGCCACCAGCGATCACAAACGCATCATTCCCATGGGACTTACTCAATCCTTCACGGATACGACAATGCTTTGTCAGATACCCAAACGTATGAGATACGCTGACATCCGGGAATAATTCTCGTAACTGATTCACCAGTTTCCATCGAACAATACTCATGAACGTCTCTGGTTTAAAAGACCGGGCTTTTTTGTTAACCGGGATGACATCAACACCATGATGATGCTCCTGATGACAGGTTTTACACACCGTGAGAAGTTCATCTGGTCGATTCGATGCACCTTCACTACGACCACGGAGATGATGCACTTGAAGAATAGGATCCTTCTTTTTACCATGACAATGCTGACACTTGTGATCATCCCGATGA
>JAGXLH010000121.1:2955-4889 GCA_018334795.1 Thermoplasmatota archaeon | reverse complement strand
GGTGAAACAAAGGAAATGAATATGGAAGGCTTGTTCATTTCTATTGGAGTCGTTCCACAGAATGATCTAGCTAAAAAACTTGGTGTAAAACTTGATGATCATGGATATATCAAAGTTGATAGTCAGATGCGGACGAATGTGAAAGGAGTATATGCTGCTGGTGATATTACTGGTGGATTACGGCAAGTAGTAACGGCTGCAGCGGAAGGGGCTGTTGCAGCGTTAACTTCAACTGAAGTCCTTGGAAAGCAGTATCCATATTAGAGAAAATTAAGAAGGAATTTTTTAGTCGATAATTCCTGTTTCAATTGCATTTTCATGTCTTTTTATTGTAATGAGAATTAAAAGGATATCTATCAAATATTACGAAATGGTAAAAAAATAAAAAAAATGATTTTTAGGAAAATTCATCAAGTGCTTTTTTCACTTCTACAATATAGGTCATCGCTGGACCGCCACCCATAAGCATGGCTACCGTTGCTGCTTCAAAGATTTCATCTTTGGTTGCACCAGCTTCTAGAGCCTTTTTTACATGAAGGGCAATGCAGTATTTACAACGAGCGGTTATTGCGGTTCCAACCGTGATTAATTCTTTTGTTTTGGTATCAAGTGTTCCTTCTTTGAGAACTTGTCCCATAAATGCTTTGAAATGACGTAAGCTTTCAGGTTGATGTTTTGAAAGTGCTCCCATCATCTCCATGACTTGATCTACAGATTCTTGCATTTCTGCCATATTATATTTCACCAGTAAGCATGTATACGATAGACCATAAAAATGTTATGCAATCAATTTTATGATAATATTGAAATTTTTTCAAAAGAATCTGAAACAATCATGTGAATTAATTGTTCACCTGCATGTTTTACAACACCTGTAAGGTTTCCTCTCATTTGGCTTGGTTGAATGCCAATGAGTACAATAAATTCTACATATTGGTTGAAATATTTGATTAACACTGAAAGTGGAATGCCATGAGTACTCATGTGCATTACACCAATTTTATTGGATGGAACCTGAAAAATCTCACCAGGACTACGATTCATTTCAATGGCATCAATAATAACCAAGCGTTTAGGATGATGTTTTTTTACCACATCAGTAAAATTTTCAGGAGCAATCCCCGCATCAATACAAATTAAATCTTCAGATTCATATTGATTTAATTTGTCAGCAATAAAAGGTCCGATGGCATCATCGCCTCCCTCTCGATTACCGACACATAACACCACTGTTTTTTCCAAAATATCCCTCTTCAAAGTTATGAGTACACTACTTTTTGATACAACAAAATATACCAGGTCACTGCAGTTCCCGCAGTAGCAACACTACTCAACAATAATTCCAATGTTAAAAACAAATACGCCATAATACTTAACAAAACAGCTGTTGAAACATAGGTGAGAAACGATTGTCCTTTTACATCCTTGTTTTTATAATTTTGAATAATTGCAGGAATCAAGGTTAAAATGAATCCGAAATTAATGATGCTTAATGCTGTATCCTGCCAGACCATACCAGCACCTGAAACAGAGATTATAAATAAACCTTATGTATGGCCTTAGTTCAAGAGAACAAAATCATCTGAGGTATTGCTTTTGGAAAAAAGAATCACGCTTTCACAAGGAGCAGGCGGCGAACACATGGATTCACTTATTAAAGAATCTATTCTCCGTTATTTCAAATTTGATCAAGATAATAGCACTATTCCTCTGTCAATGCTGGATGATAGTGCAGTCATTGATGATATTGTTTTTTCAACGGATTCACACACCGTTAAACCCATTCAATTTCCTGGTGGAGATCTTGGGAAACTTGCAGTTGCTGGAACGGTGAATGATATTTCTGTGATGGGAGCAACACCACTTGCTCTTTCTGCAGGATTCATCATTGAAGAAGGATTGTTACATAAAACATATGATGAAATCGTAAAAAG
>JAGXLH010000121.1:0-2368 GCA_018334795.1 Thermoplasmatota archaeon | reverse complement strand
CCTTGGGAAAAAATGCAATGATTATTGGCAAGGTTAGTAATTCGGTTTCTGGTGTTGTGATGGAAACTGATGTTGGTGGAAAACGAATTATTCCAAAACCTGTTGGTGATCCAATTCCTCGAATTTGTTAAAATGGAATTGAGTAAAACAGTAATAGTATTGGAATTTGGATGTGTAATTTCAGATTTATCTTCTTTTCTTTTCTAAAATTCCCACAATCTTTTAATAGTCAACAGGATTACCAAAAACCAGAGATACTCTGGTAGAAAAACGTATTCTTGGAGGAAATCTTATTATGACAAAAGGGCTTCCGAAAGCTTTCAAAAAAGCATTATGGGTCTATCATATTAATTCAGGTTCTTGTAATGGCTGTGATATTGAGATTATTGCTGCATTATGTCCACGATATGATGCTGAACGATTTGGCATTAAACTTGTTGGAACACCGAGACATGCAGATGTATTACTGATTACTGGTCCGGTGACAAGACAGCAAGCGAGTAGAGTGAAAAGAGCTTATGAACAAATGCCTGATCCAAAAGCAGTTATTGCAGTGGGGAATTGTGGAAATACGGGTGATGTGTTTTTTGAATCGTATAATCTTGTAGGTCCTATTGATGAAATAATACCTGTTGATGTGCATGTAATTGGATGTGCTCCTCGGCCTGAAAATATTTTAAATGGTGTAATAAAAGCCTGGACGAAACTTGAAACCTTGGAGGCGAAAGCATGAGCAGAGATCAAAAACTTTCTCCTGAAGAAATTGTTGACTCATTTAAAAAGGAGTTTGCTAAAAAAGTTACTGATACTAAAGTTGAACGTCATCCAATTGGACCGAAGAAAAATGAGATGATTCATATTTGGATGACGGTTGATCGATCTAGTTATCGAGATGTAGTTAAACATTTAATGACCCTTGATGAGCAGGCTCATTTTGCGGTGAGTTCAGGGTATGATATTGAGGATAGAATAGAAATCATTAATCATTTTTCCATTTATTTTGGTGAAAGAGGGGAAGAAATCTCGATTAACTTCAAGGTTGCTCTCCCAAAATCAGATCCGACTATGGAATCAATTTGTGATTTGATACCTGGTGCATTGATTTCTGAGCAGGAAAAACAGGAAATGCTTGGTATTAAAGTTAAAAATATTCCAAAGGATATGCGCGTTTTTATTTCTGATGATTTCCCAGAGGATATGTATCCATGGCGTAAAGATGAGATGAATGCTGATAAAATGGGTCGTAATCTTCATGAACATGATAAGATTCCTGCTGCTAAGGTAGATAAAGTGGAGGATGATGAATGATGCCTGCTGAAACGACTGAAAAATCAACATATAAAGTTCCGATTGGCCCGATTCATCCAGCGTTAAAGGAACCGGTAATGTTTGAATTTGAGGTTGATGGTGAACGCATTGTTGATGCAGATGTCTATCTTGGTCATGTACATCGAACTATTGAATGGACTGGAATGCGTCGAAACCCAGTTCAAGTGTTGTATCTTGCAGAACGAATTTGCGGGATTTGCTCATATTGTCATCCCATGTCTTTTGCTCTTGCTGTTGAACGAATCGCAGGTATAGAGGTTCCAGAACGAGCTGAGTATTTACGAGTAGTTCAATCTGAACTTGAACGTATTTGTTCTCATACGCTTTGGGCGGGAGTGGCTGCTCATGAGATTGGTTTTGATTCTGTGTTGTTTTTAACTTGGCAAGTTCGAGAAAAAGCTCTAGATCTTACTGAGTATTTAACGGGTAATCGAATAACTAAAGCTATCACTCAAATTGGTGGAGTTCGTCGAGATATTACTAAAGATATGGTACCAAAGATTGAAGAAACTATGGCCTTTTTGAAGGAGAATTTTGGAAAATTAAAAAAGATCTTTTTAGATGATAAAACCTTTAAAATGCGGAGTCAGGGGACAGGCATTCTTACTAAAAAGGATGCGTTGGAATTATGTGCTGTTGGTCCCACTGCTCGTGCTTCGGGTGTGAAGAAGGATGTGCGTGTAGATCAACCGTATTTTGCGTTTGGTGAACTTGATTTTGATTATGTGACTCCTGATGTGTTAACTGGTGAAGTAAATGGTGATGTGTATGATCGAATCATTGTTCGTTTACTTGAAGTAAAACAATCTATTGATCTTATCGAACAATGTGTTGATATTCTTTCTGGGATGCCGGAAGGAGATATTGTTGCTGAACCAAAAATTGCAAAGTTATTGAATCAGTTGAAGAAATTGGAAGGTGATGGTATCGGGCGAATGGAGGCACCGCGTGGAGAGGTTATTCATTATGTGAAAATGGATGGTCATGAGCATCCATATTCTTGGAAGGTGCGAGCGCCAACATATAATAATATTTTACC
>JAGXLH010000120.1 GCA_018334795.1 Thermoplasmatota archaeon | reverse complement strand
AGATTTTTCATTTGTAATAGGATATCCAAGTTCTTTACTAAGTAGAGTACTAAAATGTTTGATTTGATCATGAGTAGGCATATTTTTAATAGTCATCCGTTGTCTTGATTGACCAACAAAAACATATCCTTTAGGTTCCACAAAATCAGGATCTGCTCGTTTAATCAATCGTGCATAATCAGAAACAAAAGAATCATCCAAATTCCAATCATCAACCAGGGTATGCCGAATAACGGTTCTAGTATCTAGAGACGAAAGTAAGTCAAGCGTTTCTTGAAGTTTTTCCCAGCCATCAGATATTAATGGATTACATAATTTTTTATAAATCTCTTGATTAGGAGCGACCAGGGATACATATAACTGAGTAGGTAATGGATCAAGTTTTTCAAGGACTTCTGGTGTGGTTCCATTAGTTACTAAAAACGTAGTCATTTTATTTTTATGGCATTCTTCAAAAAACTCTCCAAGTCTAGGATATAATGTAGGTTCTCCGGAAAGTGAGCAAGCAACCATATTTGGTTGATTTGATTCATCCCATTTTTTCCGATCGCATCGCGGATCACCCTTAAAACCAGTTATAAGTCTTTGTTGACCTTTGATTAATCCATCCAAAATTGTTTTAGGATCGTCGCCTTGTTCTAAAGATGTCTCAGTGAATCCTTGGAATCGCCAACAGAACAAGCAAGACTGGGTACACTGATTTAATGTTGGGGTCATTTGTAAACATCTATGTGATTGAATTCCATAAAACGATTGTTTGTAACATGATCGATTATGAATCAGACTTTGTTTTAACCAATGACAAAGTTTCACTCCAGAATGATTACCCACAATAGCATAATGTTGCTTCTCCAGTCGCTTTCGAATACGATCATCCATAATAATTCCTACCACTGCACGTATAGATAGTGTGTTCTTTTTGGTAGAATAGGAATTCCTATATAGTGTTTATCATCACCTCTTTTTCATTAAAATATAACATAAGACCATTAGCAAAAAAAATTTATTTAATTCAAATATAATAAATTATATATACGTAAGCAAAGTATACATTTCTTGAGGCATTATTTAAAAATACTTTATTTAAGGTTATACTGGGGAAATATATCATGAAAAAAGAATATTTTAGTAATAAAAAATTAATATCCTTTCTTATCATTGGATTATTTTTAACTGGAAGTTTTCTTCCAATCATAAATGCGGATTCAAACACCGAATCTGGTTTTTCAAAAGGAATAAGTTATAAACCATTTATTCCAACCAAACAAACAACGTTCATCGGTCATGATCCCTCATCTTTGATAGATGACTACGCGTATCTTTCAGCAGTTCCAACTTCAGTGTTTTTTGATAAACATAATGATAACTTGTATGCTCATCCACTATTGTTTTACGAAGATGAATATCCCGTTACTCAAGAAAAAGAACGATCACTTAATGCATACCAGGGAATTGAGTATTTCATGGAAGATTGGATGGGTTATGCAAATGGAGAACTTGATGAATTAACCTATATAAATGTTGATTCTTCAAAAACCCCATCGGATTGGAGGGCAAAAAAAGAAACCTCTATTAAATCTGATGACGCTTTTGCACTTGCAAGTGAAATAGCATTAAATGAATGGGAATATTCTGATAATGCAGTGGTCGCAGTTATTCAAGAAGAATTTGAAAAACCTAAAAAAGAAACAAAGGGAATTTTACAAGGAACTATTGCGCCAAAAGAAACTAAAACCGAACATTTTGAAGTTCCTCAAACAAATGAAGTGTATCCAACCTATAATGAATTTTTTGTCCCAGAAGGATATAAATTTGTTAAAGTCCGATCATGGTATCCCTGTTTTTATTTTGAAGCTGGACTACCCGGATTTGAAGGACTTATCAATATGTCGATTCCTGCAGGTGACCGAGATATCCAAGTGTATTGTGAAGAAGATGGTGAATGGATGATGGCAGGAATCACTAGTGAATGGAATACACAAGGTGGAATGGATATTGATAAGACCTCTGTTTACGTGTATAAAAGTGGTCAATGGAGTGTAGCTGTTACGGATGTACCGACTAAAGCGTATGATTATATTGATCCACGGGAAGAATTAACTGGTGAGGTAACAGAAACTGGTTTGGACCTTGATGTAGAAAAACATCGAAGTTTTTTTACGTTTAACTTTGGAAGATATGGATCTATTTTTGAAGTAATTAAAAATCTTCGAGAGGTAACTTATCAAGTTGATGTTGAAATGTATCCGGGTGTTGAACTTGACATTCCTGAGAAACCTTCATTTGGTGCTCGTGATTTACAAGTTGAGTTATCCTGGAATGATCCCTCTGTTGATTTAGGGATGAGTTTAATTGGTCCCTCTGGTGAAGAAGTTCTTTCAACGAGAGAACCTGGGGTTTCAACTAAATGTGATAGTAATATTTATGATGAAAACATTCCATTGCCTAAGGGAACTGAAACTGATTTAAGTGTTCACCGGCTTGGTGAATGTTTGGATGCTGAAAACTATAAGATTTGTGTGTTTTCAATGGATGATTTGGATATTTCCACTGATTTTACTGTTGAGTATTCATGGAAACAAAATTTTAGTCGTGATGAAGGAGATATGCTTGCTTCAGCGACTCAAGGATCAGTCCTTGCTTCTGAATTAAATGCACCATTATTATACGTTTCAAAGGATGCTGTACCTGAATGTACCGCTGAAACATTGTATCAGTTAGGAGTTAAAAATGTTCATTTGATTAATCTTGGCGATCGATTAAATACGAAAGCAGAACAAGAAATAATGAATGGGTTTACGGTTTCTCATTACACGGATTACAATGAGATTTATGATGAAATTCGATCTCGATCTCAGAGTAATGATGTCATTTTTTCAACAATTGATTCATGGACGTCATGGTATGTTTCAGAATTAAAACCTGATCAGGAGATAGATGGAGCTAGATCCATTGGACCATCGGCTTTTATGGCTGCGATTCATGGGGCTCCCGTATTATTTGTTGATAATCATCCTGAATTATCTTCTGCGGTAGCATGGCATACTGAATTATGGCGTCGTCATCCTGATGGTCATTCTCGATTACCAACAGTTAGTGAAATGTATCTTACGGGTTCTCGAGTGTATCAATTTTTAAAGGATCTTGGTCTTGATGAAGAAGGACAAGAAAAAATTATTACGCTGGCGGGTCAATTTGATATTGGACTTCCGTGGGATCGTGTGTTTGTTGGTAAAGCTCAACCAGGTCGTTTTTTTGGTTCTCCGACTGATCTTGGTGTATGGGTTTCTAAAAATATGTTTTATCCAATGATTGTTTTTGAGAATCCTGCGATTAAAAATACGGGTGGTGTGTCCATGATTAATGGAAGTGAAAGTGTACGACGTTTTCCATGGCGGGGTAATCTTGGATTGCGGGTGACGAAACCTTCTGAAGAGGAAACCTTGGAATATCCGGTTCTTGATACGTTGGTTTGTTATGATATTAAATTTAATACTCGTGCTAGTAAATATTGGGGTTTTGAATATAAATGTGCGGATGGGACCATACCTGGTCGATCGCAAACCTTTGAACCAATAGATGAAGGAGTTATGGTAAATGTGAATGGGGAGAAAGGATCATTTTTCCCTGATTTAAGTGGTTCTGAAGTACAACCGTTTTATTTACGTCAAGGGGGTTATTCTCCTGTGTTTTCCACGAATTTTGATGCGAATATGCATAATTTGAATCAAGGTGTTTTATTTTGGATGGTAAATACTCATGGTGCTCCACTTGATGGAGGTATGTTTATGTTTTGGGATGTTGAAGCTGATAATCCGTATGGATATCCAACAGTGACTCCTGCCCCTTATACTAAGGAAACTAATCCGTGGCGTGGTTACGAATGGTTAATGGGATCAACTGAAGAACCTGATACGATGACCATGGATGTGCACGGTGTGCTTCCCTCGCTTGCAGGTAATCCTGATCCGCGTGGTATTCGATTTTTGAAAACTGGACTTGATTGGGCATTGGCCCGACGACCAGTGCGGGATGTTATTGGTAATATTGCCAGTCTTCCAATACTTCGTCATATAACTCCTGACTGGTTACAGGATACACAGGATTATTATGATGGTGTGATCATTACAGTGTTGTTAAGTCGGTTTGGAACATCTTGGTATAATGGTACTCAGGTTGATGATGCTATTGATAATATTCATTCTGCTGGGGTGAGTAGTGTTGCTTGTCTTCCAGCTGGAAAATTTTTACATTTAACATTAATGCGTCATGGGTCTTCTTTTCAAATTATGGATCCATGGGCTACTTCATGGTATTCTGATGTTTGGCAGAATAATGTTCCTCGTGGTATCGCGTTAGGTAAGACGATGGGTGAGATTTACGCTGAAGGTATTAGTAAGGTTGGCATTCAATATGTCAGAGATGGCAGACCTCAATGGTGGTGGGATCTAGCTGAAAATGTGTGTTTGTATGGTGATCCAGATCTTCGAGTATGGGTACCAAGTACGGAGTTTAGTGGGAATAATCATTGGTCCGTAGAAGATATTGCAGGGTATTCCTATGATGAAGACAACCCCCTCTCAATTGATGGGCACACTCCATTTGGAGCAGAGTCGTATCATCATGCTCGGGATCCACCAACGATTATTTCTGAATATGGTATCGTTATTGCTGCGTCAGTGTTCATTGTTGTTCTTGTGATTGCAGCAGTTATGATTAATAAACGGTCCCCGGTGAAAAAAGAAAAATAAATCTTTTTTTTATTTTTTTGGAATACTTGTAGGAAGGTTTACTGAACTACATATTTTTTGAATAGTTGTTGTTAGTTCTTCTTTAATGTTGCTGGGGATGAGTGGACTGTTCTGATAAAGAATTTTATAATCCTGGAAAATCTTTGGATATGTAGTTTTAATTTTT
>JAGXLH010000119.1 GCA_018334795.1 Thermoplasmatota archaeon | reverse complement strand
AAAAGGAAGGTTAAATATGAAAACCAGATTATATTTTTTAATATTAGTGTTTGCAGCAATAGTAATTTTTTCGTTTCAAACAGCGACAGCAACCGAAGCAGATTTTATTTCGGGTAGCGGTGGAAGAGTCGTATTGGACGGTGATGTTATTCTAGGATCTCACAATGATTATATTCATGTATATGACGTTGATGAAACTGATGGACCGGAACTTATTGCAGATCTTACGAGAACATATTGGCAATGGGATGGAATCGCATCTGGAGATTTAAGTGGCAATGGAGTAGATGAAATCATCCATGGTTGCAGAGTAGATGGAAAATTAAGAGTGTATTACATTGATTCTGATTCGACTTGGTCTACAAAAATAATAGAGACGGTAAATTTTAAACAAGGACACGTAGTAGATATTGGAGATATAAACGGGGATGGTTCAAATGAAATAGTTATCGCAGATACCGAACCACAACTTAGAGTGTTGAACTGGGATGGTCATTTATGGGCGGTTCAACTTGATTTTGAAAAAGGAGATAAAATGGCTGTTGGAGATGTAACTGGAGATGACGTTGCTGAGATTATCATTGGGGACAAAAGTCAAAATTCCATTAAAATATTTGATTATACCAACATAGAAATAGGTGAATTTGAAGCATATTTTGCAGATGGAGATGATATAAAAGTCGGAGATGTCAATTTAGATGGCATCGGTGAAATCATCCATGCTTCATCAAACGCAAATATGATTTCTATTTATGATATGAATGGGACGGAACTTGGAGTATTTTCTTTGGATAATTTTAGAAAAGGAGATGGTTTTGCAGTCGGAGATGTTACTATGAATGGAGTTGATGAGATCGTTCATGCAGATTACACAGAAGATATGATCAGTCTTTATGATATGAATGGAGATTTAATTAAAAAATTTGGTAGGGATTTCAGGCAGGGTGATGGCTTAGCGATTGGAGATGTAGATGGAGGTTCGGTAATCGTAGGAGAACCAATTCATAGTCAGCAAACTATAGCAGATCAAGTTATTGCAATTATAAATGCTCCACCGAAACATCTTGGTGTCATTAATGATAGCGGTGTTTTTTATGCAACTCATGAAAATGAGAACGAGGAACAAACAAGCCATTCATTCAAGACTACAACTGATTTTGCTTTTTCAGCAAAAATATCAGTTTCGTATGGATCTTCTAAATTTGTTGAGGCAAAAGCTGACATAAGCTCAAAATATTCATCGAAATTTGAAAGAGAGACTGGTGGAAGCTTTACTCAAACCATTGGTCATGGATTAACTGCAGATATCAAGGATAGAGTGATTCATACAACGACACATTATGATGTTTATGAGTTTCCAATAATTAATCCTCCTGACATGGCAGTAATTGATGGGGAGCAACAATATATCATGGCCGTTGTTCCCATAGCACCGCCGAGTATCACACTGGATGATTATAACTCTCCTATTCACACGGTGGGTGATATCAGAACGTATCCGGGGACGATGAATGAGCTTTTAGGTTATAAATCAAGAAATCTAATAAACTATATTGAATTTGTGATGAGTGCTGATGAAAGCAGTGCTTGGCTAGAATTAACTGAATCTGAATACCAGGCTGGAAAACATACCAGCTCTTTTGGATTTTCAGCAGGGGCGTCAATAAGCGGAGGAGCACCGGGTGTTGCGAAAGGTTCATTTAGCGTTCAGGCAGACTATGGTTCAGAAACGGTTAATACTAATAAATTAACTATTACTGAAGAGAACAGTATAAAAGTTAATTATGAGGGAGGAATCACTGATGAAGATCAAAAATATACGGTTCGATCGGTGATGTATTATGATGATGAAACTGGAGCTCTTATCCTAGATTATATCATTCCAGTAATGGGCAGTCATTATGATCATTCTGCGTTACAATTCGGAAGTTTTAGTATGGGTGATTCTTATTATAATGGTATTCTTGGTGGATTTAATTTTTCAGGTTATACAACAGATGGAACCGTCCTTTCGGTAGATACCACTCAAAGTACTCCGGATAGCGAAGTTCAATTACCAATAAAAATAAGTGATGCTGACAACATTGGAAACATGGATATTACCTTGACTTATGATGATTCCATATTATCTGCTTCAACATTGACCACTGGCGCGATTACATCTAATTCTCTGTTCATGGACAACATTGGATCAGGGATTATCAACATTAGCCTGGTGGATGCAGATGGCATCAGTGGAAATGGATCCATTGCAATCATTACTTTTGATGTTATTGGGGATGAAGGGGACATAAGCCCGTTAATTCTTTCAGCTCTAGCTAATGATCGTGATGGGGAAGGGGTGAACATGGAAATAATGAGCGCATACTTTTCAGTTGAGGATGAAGAATCATTAAAAGGAGATGTAAACGGTGATGGAAAGATTACGAGTGCAGATGCATTACTTGCATTGCAAATGGCAGTTGGTATCATTGAAGAAGATCTAATTGCAGATATGAATGATGATGGACAAGTGACTTCAATTGATGCTGCGGAAATCTTAGATTTAGCAACTGGAAATGCTGTAGTTGATATGGGCTATAAATTAAGAGGATTGAATAAGGGAATAAAACCACGGCAATTGCCATAATGTATAAGGAGGAAGATAAAAATGAAACAAAAAAGAAGGACAATAATTGTATTTTCAGTATTACTTTGCTTTTCAATGTTTAGTGGGATTGCCTCAGCAGATCAAGTTGAAATCACTATAGGCGATGCTTCTGGAAGTTATGAAACAAGTGTTGATGTTAGTGTTGTTATTTCTAATGTTGATGATGTTGGCGGCATTGATCTTGTCGTTACCTATGACCCGACTATTTTACAAGTGGAAAGTGTTTCAAAAGGAGAAATAAATAATGGGATGATTTCTTCAAATAGTGATACTGCTGGAATTATTTCAATTGCGATAGCTGATCAAAATGGTATAGATGAAGATGGAGAAATTGCAGTAATCTCATTTACTGTTTTAGAAGAAACTGGTAGCTCTCCACTGAGAATTGAAGATCTTATAGTATATGATACCGATTCAATTGAAATTAGTGCAACAGCCCGAGATGGGACATTCACGGTATCGAAGCTATCATCAGATCCTAAAGCAGAATCACCAGGATTTGAACTCATGGTTCTCATAATGGGAATCATCTGCATTGCTATAATATATAGAGGAAGAAAACAATGAGAAATGTTTTTTCAGTTCTCCTCTCCTTTTTTCTTTTCATTGTTCTTGTTTCAACAACTGTGCTTTCAGAACAAGGTGATGCAAATAATGATGGAGAAATCACCACGGATGATGTTATAATAATTTTGGAAATGGCTGCGGGAAAACAAATACAAGACCTTAGCCTTGATATGAACATGGATGGAATGATCACATCAATTGATGCTTATCAGGTTCTAGAACAAATAAACACCACTGATCCCTTAGTGGAAGAATTAACAACAGTTGTGAAGCGTTATGATCTCGGAGAATATTTTTCTGATGAACGCATGAATTGGAAAGTAAAAAAAACTGATGGGGAATCTTTGCATATTGCTGTTGTTGTCGAAAATGGAGATATTGTAGAATTTTATGAAGGAAAGATTAAGGATCCAAGCATAAATGCTTACACATCTGAAAAAACAATTAGAAATTTATTAGATGCAAAAAACTCTCAATCAATTAGAGATGCTTGGAGTAATGGAGATATTCGGATAGAAGGTGTTGGAATGGGCAATGCTATTCGAATTGGTTTCATGGGTTTTGTTAATTGGGTCACTGCTCCATTCAGTTAATACATTAAGAAATGATTGAAATTAAGGACGGAGGATAAAGTAAAACATACACACAAAAAGTAACAATCATACCAATGATTGCTCCTAATGTTAATTGAGTGAAGCTATGAGCATTTAATTTCAATCGAGACCAGAACACTAAGGGTAAAAGTAAGAAACTTGGCAAAGCTAGTACGCCATACACAAGCGTTACTGCAAGAAGTGGACCGGCAACGCCTGCACTATGAGAACTGACTTTTGTTGAAAAATTACCAATGGTTACTGCAGAGGTAACCCCAACATAAGCAACTGAGAGGACAAACAAGGTTGTTTCTCCTCGTACGTAAAATATGATTGAACCTAGGATATAACCAATGATTGCAATAAGGTAAAAAGGTAATCGTTGATTTTGATTTGACACCCAGATATCTACCGTTCCTTTTCGTTTAAAATAAAGAATCATTACTATTGGAAAAATGCAAAGAAAGAATATTGCTAATGTTAAACTAACAAATATATTTTCAGGATTGTTTAATGGAGGGAATAAAAGAAAAATGAGGATGATATAAAATGCAAAAACAGTTGGCGAGAGGACGTAAGAAATAATATCTGCAATTGTTTTTGAGGTGTTCATTTCCTCAGTTGTATCAACTGATTTATTATAAAGAATGTGCTTTATTATCCAAATGTATTCTACTATAACGCTTGAGATTTGTTCTTTCTATATATCCAAAGAGTGATGCTAGTTAGAACGATACAAAGTATCAGTCCTATCATGATTGCTGAAGAAATAGTTGGGTCATTGATTTGTTGACCTGTTTCAGTGGCAAAAATACCGATACCATCATTTGTAACTGAATTGGTCTCTTGTAATGATCTCATGGGATCTTGCGGTGTTTGTAATGAGTGAATGAATCTCTGTACTAGGCTTCCAATGGTGAGGAGAAGAGCAACGATACTTACACTGGAAAGAATCAGTATTCTTTGATTTTCAGGATGAAGAAGACTTGATCCTTTAAAGGTCAATGAATAGTGAGTCCTCTTTTGTCTATAGTTTTTTTCCTTTACAATGTTTCCCTGTTTAAGTTTTGTGAGTTGTGGTTTTAATTGATTTAATGGTATGGTAGTTCTTTCTTTGAGTTCTTC
>JAGXLH010000118.1 GCA_018334795.1 Thermoplasmatota archaeon | reverse complement strand
TATGTTTCATTTGATTATCAACATAGAATTCTACACTATCAACCGTTTCTGAACCAACAGAAACCGAAACGGTCACAGGACCAATAATAATGGCTTTGAATGGCATCATTGGAGGTAAAGGTGCAAGTGGGATATTAAACACATAGACAAAACCATTTGGTTTTTCGATTGAAACATCCAAATTCAGATTACTCATCGCCGTCGTTTCTGTGTTAATATCCTCTGATTGGTCAATATGATCTTGGGCTATTGAAACTGTAGGAAATAGTATCATTAGACTCGTTAATATAGAAAGTAAAATAATTGTAACACTTTTTTTCATTTTCTCACCTCACTTATTGTTTTATTTTCCATGTTATATAAATTTTTTCTAAAAAATTAGAAAAAGTGAGAGAGAACTTATATCATCTCACCAATCTCAACTTCATCCTTTTCATCTAACAAGGTATCATCTATTTCATCCATAATAACAGAACTGGAGACATCGCCAGAATATTCGGTTGTCTTTTCCTCTGATGAGTCATTGAAATATATATTGTATGCAAGGATTGTAGTAAAAATGACGATTAGCACTAAGATAATGCCTAGAAGTCTTTTTCTCATGGTCTTCCTCCTCCGCCGGGTGTATCATCTGGTTTTCCACCAAAATCATTACCATTATTCATTGCATCCATCATGCTTTGTTTCATTTTCTCTTTGACAAAATCTTTTACGCCTTCAGGTATATTGTTTAATCTATTTTCTAATCGTTCTTGTCGTCGTTGTTGAAAACCTTCAACGGCATCAGTTACCTGCTGTTGAACCTGTGCTGCTCTGTTGATATTTTTTTCCTTTATTTCTAAAGTAATTTCATACAGTTCATCTGTACTCATATTCTGAGCTGCTTCACTGATATTCTGCTGTATCTCACCAAGTGAGTAATTTCCATTTCTGTATTCCGCAATAAGAGATTCATTGAGACTGACAAATAATCCTTGAATTAGTTGTAACTGATGATTGTTATATTCTCTGATCCTCGATTGAATTCTTAGATTTAACTCCTCAATGGTCATATTGGTTATATTTTGAATTTGGTTTCTAACTGTCTTAGCAGTTTCATTATCCACTAATGTATGAATTGTTGTCCGAAAATCTGTTACCAGAGTAGTTGCATCGGTTTTCAAATCAATAAAGGTTTCAATGCTAAAAGAATCATTTTCATATGCAGATTGGATTTCATTAAGAACTAATTCTAACTGAGCAAGAGTTGCTTCCAACGATGTTGTATCGTCTGTTTCGTTTGCAAGGAGCAATAAAAGGTTTTCTCCCTGAACAATATGAATTGTTACCACTTTTTCTAATTGTAGTAATCGAATCTCTGCTCCAGTTGAATTGCCCATTATTTGTACTTCTCTAACTGTTTCAGGGTCAATACTTGGGGCAGTTTCATCTGCCAGGGCATAGGGGATAATGGAAGAGACCAGCGTTAGTACCAATACCATAGTCATTATTTTTTTCATCGATATCATACCTCGGAAGCCAGCATTTACAACATGGCTTCACCTATTATCTTTGGATGAAACAGCATATATAATCTCACCGAAACACACCGAAACAAAACGGAACAAGCATAAAATAATCATTGTTTTTTTAATCGTATTAGATTAGACATTCCGATTTGCTCTTTTTCAATCAAATCCTTTAGTTCAAGACGACGAACATTTCTGGAAACTGCTGCTTTTGAAATATCCAACTCCTTTTGAATCTCAGTTTGCGTCAAAGGGATTTTACTCTTCTGTAAAAGATTCATGATATCTTTTTGACGGTCGTTCAAGCCCTTGATGTTCTGGATATTAAATGTATTTGAAGATTTGTTTTTGATCAATGATTTCTGATTTTTTTCTATATAATAAATGATAAAAAACAACACAATCAAGCCAAGAATGATTCCAACTAATACTATGTTGAAGAGATTGTTATTTGTTTCAAACGTCGCTATATTTTTTTCAAGTTGATATTGAACCAGGATTGAAAGATTTGCATTCTTACCAAATCCCTCTACAATCAGGCCTCCCTGATTCTCTTTGATTCTAATATTTGCTGATGATTTAATATAATTGATCAAAGATCCCTGTGGTAAAACCAATGTAAATGTAAAATCAGAAAAATTACCATTTTTTGTAATATTTAATAGCCATAAATTTTGATCCTTAAACGTATACATCTGGGTGTTTTCAATTAACAGATCAGGGTAGTTACTGTATCCATCAATGGTAACGAAACCTGCGGTATCAACTTTAATTGTTAAATCTGCATAATAATCACTCGAAGCGATTAGTACGGAACTGTTTATCAAGATGAATAGAACTGCCATTGTTTTTATGAATCTATTAGTTATATGAAGCATTCAAATCATCCTATTAACAGTTCGATAATTTAATCAACCAACCATAAATTGTATAACAGATAATTTATTCGAATCATGTTCTTCATTAAATTATTTTTCCAAAAAATTGATTTTGTAAAATAACATTTCCTATAAAGAAATAAAAAAAGAGGAATGAAAAAATTCCTCTCACTATTTTTTAGTTCCCTTATTAGAAGGTTACTGTGGCTTCATTAGACCAAGTGCCAGTGCCTGGATCATAGATTTGATATGTATAGTATCCGCCACCGACATTGCCGATGTTATCAGTGTAGAAGCCATCGTTTTCCGTCGTTGCAATCAATGATCCATCACGGTATATATCTACGCTCGTACCAGTTGCTCCACTCCACTCAAGGTCAGCATGTTGACGTCCTCTCACTTTATAACCTGTGGCAGTGAGTGTAACATCACTTGTGCTGCTGGAAACTGTTACGTCTTGTGATGTGGTATCGGTTGCGCCCTCATTATCGGTAACTGTCAATGAGGCGGTGTAGGTGCCATCTGAACCGTATGTATGTGAAGGATTTGTTTCTGTTGATGTTGATCCGTCACCAAAATCCCAACTCCAACTTTCAATGGTTCCATCGCTATCAGTGCTTTGGTCAGTGAAATCAACGGTGAGATCTGATGTGGTATATGTGAAGTCTGCTGTTGGTGGACTATTTGTGGTTCCGCCGCCACCAGCAGCACCCACTGCTGCTTCAACATCGAGTAAACCGTTACCTACAAAATTTACATCTAAACCAATGTTTTCAGCGTTGTTATTCAAAATAGCCCGTACTTCATTAGCAATACCTTTCTGTCCATCATCGTCTGTAACGCCTGCACAGATGACCATTGCTGCAGCACCAGCAACATGTGGACAAGCCATAGAAGTTCCATCTAAGCTGTCATAACCTTGTGTGTATCTTGCCCATGGTGGGCCACCTGTTCCACCATACGTTGGCATTGTGGAGTAAATATTGACTCCAGGTGCAGCAAGTTCAAGATATGGACCAGAGTTACTAAAATCAGCTATATCATCATTACTATCTGTTGCTCCAACAGCAATAACACTGTTATAAGCTGCAGGATATCCATACTCGTCAGTTGATGAACTTCCATCGCCGCTATTACCAGCTGCTGCAACTACAACTACGCCTGATGCATAGGCATTATCACAAGCATTTTGTAATGAGCTATCGCTACCGCTCATCCCCAGACTCATAGAGATTACGTCCATGCCATTGTTAACTGACCAATTAATACCTGCAACAATGTCACTAATGTAACCACTTCCTCCAGAATCAAGCACTTTTACTGCATAAAGATTTACTTCTGGGGCGATTCCTACAACTCCTTCGGTGTTTTCTACAGCACCAACAACACCACAGCAGTGCGTACCATGGTAATGATCATCTAGAGGATCACTATCACCATTAGCAAAATCATAACCACTTACATAATTATCAACTAGATCGGGATGTGTGTAATCGATGCCAGTATCAAGCACGGCAACATTTACATCACTGCCTGTTACAGCACCAGAAACTATAACGGTGGAGCCATCACTGCCACCCCAGACAACTTCAGCATCCACACGGTCAATACCCCAAGGTAATTCTTCCGCTTGAATAAAGTTAACATACTGATCAACTTCAACATAATCAACAGATGGATGATTACTAAGTCCAGTCATAGCATTAACTGGAATTGTTGCAGTTATTGAGTTAGTTAAAGATATCTCTCTTTTTATGTCTCCGTTGAAAGATTCCACGAGATTTGCATTGGGTGCCCCCTTAAAACCAATGTTTACTCGTATTTTTTCAGGTGGTGATGCCATAACAAAAGTAGTGGAGGCAGAGACTAGCATCATTGTAGTTACCAGCGTCAAAACAAGAATTAGTTTCTTTTTTTGCAAAATGTTTCTCCTCCTGCGTGTTAATATTTATCAATTACTTATAAAATTTCGGATAATTTTCAATAAGAGACTCCTTTTCATTTTGTAATTTTATAAAGGATTTATTGAATAAAAGTAAGATGAATAAATCATAATTTAATGGAAAAATATTAATACCTATGATTTTGCTATATATTCTTAGCAAGTGAGGTGAACGTATGAAAAAAATAGCATTGATTGTAATAAGCATTCTATTTGCATTGTCAACAATGTTTAGCGGATGTGTTGAGGAAGGAACGGGAACGTTAGTGTTAAAAATCACTGATGCACCAACTGATCTTAATATATCTCAAGCACTCGTTACTATTTCTCAAGTAATGGTTCATCGTGGAGCTGGTGGCAACAACAGTACTGCTGGTTGGTACACTGTAGTAAATGAATCGCAAACATTTGATTTAATCGAATTGGAAAATGTAACCGATATACTAGGAGAACAAGACCTTGATGCTGGGATTTACACACAAATTCGCCTTAACATTGATGAAGCACTAGTTACCATTGATGGTGTTGAACATGACTTAATGATTCCATCAAACACGGTGAAACTTGTTAATGCATTTTGGATTAATGAAACAGAAACCACATCGCTCATCCTAG
>JAGXLH010000022.1 GCA_018334795.1 Thermoplasmatota archaeon | reverse complement strand
TGTTGGGTGTAGGCCGTAAGCCTCCTTCTGTTTTAAACAGCATTCTACTTAGCACCTTACCTGTGAGCAGTCTGGACAACTGATCTCACTGTTTAGGCTTGCTCCAAGGGCAGATTGGCCGTTTCATCAAATCCCATAAAGACCTCAACAACATAACTTGCATCATCGCATTATTTATGGGCTGTGTCGTTTCTGCTCCTCTGCAGAGGCTCCCGCCTCTCCCACTTGTGTAGGTCCTCGGTCCAGAGTGAGGGAGGACTTTCCTCAGCACAAGGCCGTGAGCTGTCCACCTACTCCCAACAAGCTAGTAATATGATATTTGGTAATCAAAAACATTTCTATTGATTATATTACGATTTCTTTCTCCCTGATTTAGATTGATAATTTTACCTCTTGACATTTTGTCAGTGATATCTTAAATAGGGGAATTAACAAAGGCAGATACTGGAAGGTGGTGAAGGATGAATGCACAACGAAATAAAAAAACTCTTCCGGTCATGCAACCTGATGAATGCCCAGATGCCCCAATGTTTAGTGAATCATTTGTAAAAGCGCTCTCAGAAATCTTCTTTGACGATTAATTATTGCCCCCCTCTTTTTTAATGTTGTGCGTGCCCCCGATTCATCCTTTTCATCCACCACTTTTTCCTCCTTAACCTTTTTTTTATGGTAACATTTTTGAAAGAATGACTGATTGATACTTTTTGAGATCTTATGAAAATCGATCCTTGGAGTTCATCAACGTATCAAGATTATGCACGTCTTCGAGATGAGTTTGGAATTGAAGCATTCTCTGAACAGCATTGGCACCATTTACCTAATCCACATCGTTTGTTACGAAGAGGCGTGGTGTTTGGTCAACGAGATTTTTCAATTATCAATAAATCCATTCAGGAAAAGCGTCCCTGGGCAATTCTCACTGGCTTAATGCCTTCTGGAAAGATGCATCTCGGTCATAAAATGATAATTGATGAGGTCATTTATTATCAGAGTATTGGTGCTGATATTTTTATTGCTGTTGCTGATATTGAATCATATGGTACCCGTGGCTATTCACTTCAACAAACAAAAACCTTAGCTATTGAAGAATATATCAAAAATTACATTGCTCTTGGGTTAAAACCAGATAACTGCCAGATCTATTTTCAATCAAAAAATCAAGACGTTAAAGATTTAGCTTATCTTCTTGGTAAAAAAGTGAATTGGTCCCAAATGACCGCAACCTATGGTTTTTCTGGAAAAACCAATATGACTCATGTGTTTTCACCCTTGATTCAAACGGGGGATATTTTACATGTTCAATTACCAAAATTTGGCGGAATACGACCTGTTCTAGTACCTGTTGGAGTGGATCAGGATCCACATATCCGTTTGAGTAGGGATATTGCAAAAGCCCATCGATTATATAATGTCACTAAAACAAAGGATGGAAGGATTGGTGTTTTTGTCAAACCAGACGAACAAATTGAATCTCTCCTTGATAATGCTGAAGAAATTCTTCGTTCAAATGAGTTTACTTCATTAAAACGGATTACGGATTACAAAGCGATTTATGTAAATGATGCTACAGAAGAAAACATAGACCACATTGATAAATTACTTGCTTATTCAGAACCTGAATTTGACGGCTATGGTTTTTTGCCACCAGCAGCTACCTTTCATCGTTTTATGACTGGTCTAACTGGTGAAAAAATGTCTTCTTCTAAACCAGAAAGCGCGATTTTTTTAACTGATACTTCCTCTGAAGCAAAAAAGAAGATAATGCATGCGAAAACTGGTGGAGCTGTTAGCTTAGAACAACAGAAAAAAGAAGGCGGCAATCCTGATGATTGTATGATTTACGAATTATTCCTTTATCATCTCACAGATGATGATGAAGAATTAAAAGAGATTTATACAACATGTAAACAGGGAGAACGGATGTGTGGTCATTGCAAGAAACAAGCTGCGGAACGAATGGGCTCAATCCTTGAAACTATCGCTAGAAAAAGAGAGCATGCTGAAGAGATAATTGAAGAATATTTATAGGTTTTTAGTCATAAGATGTATATAATCCATCTTCTTTTGCTATTTTTTTAAATCGATGATTGATCTTATGCTGATTTTGTTTTCCTTGTTCCTTTACTTTTTTTATAGATTCATTGGAAGTATTAGCTTTTCCTTTCACGGGTAGACTCATCCCTTTGTCTTTTCCTTTAAACATTCCTTGAATGATTTCATGGGGGGAGATACCGTTTTGAATATTTTTAGTAATTCTTTTAATATCTCCTTGGATAATACCAAAATTGTGAGCATTCTTGTGAAGTTCTTCAGTGACATCATCATCAATTTTCCGAGCGACTTTTCCACCGATACCAATGTGTTGGAATGGATTTTTTTGGTATTCTTTTAAATAATACAATCCAATTTCAGGGTGAAAAAGATAATAGTCCTCGGAGAGATGATGATTATTTTTTCCAAATGATGCCATCCATCCACTGGGATGTTTTTTACCTTGATGGATGATATCATTAAGTACATCATCACGTTTTTTTAGTTTCATCTTTTTAAATACCTGTAAAAGAAATGCTGTTTTGTAAAAAAAGGCTTAGGTAAAAAAAATGTGAAAGGATAAATAAAAAAAGATTTTTTTTTATGCGTTTTGGTTTATTTTGGATGCAAGTTTTCGAGCGCGATTTGCAACGACGAAAGATTTAGTAATAAATTCGATTTCTTTTGCTTCGGTTTTTCCGGATACTGTTCCAACGATTATCATTTTTCATTCCTCACTCCCTATGTTTGTTTTTTTGCTTATTAAAGGATTATTGTACAGATGATGCCCTCTTTCTTTACAGTTCTCTCCAAAATACTGATTGATTATTGTTTTTTTGATGTTCTGGGAGTAAAACCATGACTGAATTTTCCGTGTACATTTTGCACTAATACCCTTGCTTTAAATTTTCTGGCAAGATCTCTCGCTTTTTGTATTGCTTTTTGTTTAGTTCGAACATATTCATAGGTTGTCGTATGACTTTTTACAATCCATGGTTCTGGATGATCTTTGTCATGTTCATTATTGACGACATAGATAATTTCTGGTTTTGGTTTATTTGTTTGTTCAGTTTTTTTCTTTTTCGACTTGCTTTTTGTTTTAGAAACGTGTTTGTTATCTTTTTTCTTTAAGTAGGGCATATGAGATTTTTCGTTTTCTTTGACTATATATCCTTCGGGAAGATCCGTTGGATGTCCACTTTTTGGATTTTTCTGACTAAAAAAATAGATTGGTAATTGTAATCCACTTCGAAGGGTTACTAATTTCGTATATAAAACGTATTTTCCATACCGGTAAATCTTTTTGAAATACCATTGAACCATTGGGGTGGTTAAATAAAAGATCATCAGGATATAAAGAAGCAATAGGACAACGTGAACAATAACATTGTTGCCTATAATAAGACCCCAGATCGCCCATAGTGATGCCCATACAAGATAAAAGATTGTGAATTTTCTGATCCATGGTTTTCGATGGATCAATCCTTGATATAACTGTAGAAGTGTTAACAATATTAATCCATGGATGATAATTAAACCCAATAGAAGTAATCCTATCCCTAAGTTATATCCGTAGTGGACGAATAATCCAAAGAGAAAGAAATCAATAAAGAAATAATAAAATTGAACAATGAAAAGTATAATGAAAAAAAAGTATATCTTTTGATGTGGGTTAATAGTATTCTTATTCAAATAATCGCCTCCTGAATTGTAATATTGCAAGCCCTGCAGCAAGAAGCGCAGTTAATCCTCCGGCTATAATCCAAAATTCGGCATTTTCATTTCCGTTCTCTGATGAGAATTCTTCGATATGTTCAGTGATAAGTACCGTGGTTGTTTCATTAGATGTGGCACCATACTCATCGGTAACCGTGAGCATAACAAGGTACTCGCCCGTTTCTTCATATGTATGAATAATCGTTTCCCCAGTTCCGGTTATTCCATCACCAAAATCCCATTCATATAAGACAATACGCCCATCATCGTCATAACTATTTTTAGCTGAAAACGTGATTGATTCTCCGATAATACCATTATATGGTCCCCCTACACGTGCGACAGGATCTTTATTTTGAACCGTATCATTAACTGAATCATCATCAGAAATCCTATTACGAATACTTTGTATTAAACGAAGTAACAAAAGTGCTGAAATAATGGTGAAAACAGGATGGTCCTTTATCCATGTAATGAATTCGTTATCTTTGAATAATTCTTGGTTATTATCATTAAACAGTCCTGTATTGTCGGTATTTAGATTTAAGCCTGAGTCATCTTTAATCAATGCCGACCTAATTAATGCAAAAACTAATGATTTCAAAAGAGCATTTTCCCTATTGAACAAATTGTTATTGGATGTAAAACCTTGATTTGATTGCAACATAATAAATCTATAAATTAATGGATGATTTTCTTGTACTCTCCTTCGTATTAATGGATGGTTTTCTAAAAATGTTGCTAGATTAGATGATTCCTCATCTGAATTAAGTAATTGTTCAAGCAGTGAAAAAAGCGTATTACTTTCTTGATTATTCCTATTTAAAATTGTTTTGAGAAGCGTAAAAAGGATTGCAGTGTCTTGATTGTTGCCAGTCATCCATGAAAACGAATTGTCTTGTTGTCTTCCTAAAAGTGAAAGACTAGATAAAAGAAGTAATGGATGTAATCGCCATTTGAATATTTGCTGTTGAATTGTTGTTTGTTGACCTGAAGAATCAGTGATGACAGCTTTGAGTGTATGACTGAAATGTCCATTTTTCCAACTCCATTCATATGGTGGAGTATCATCAGTATGTTTCAAATCTTTATCAATATAAAATTTGACATTATCAATACCAATATCATCTGTAGCTTCAACGATGATAGTACTCGGTCCGATTAGAATAGATGAGGTATTCGTAGCTCCGATCATTGAATCTCTGAAATAAATACCTTTTTCAGCGGGTTGTGAAAATGAACCTGTTGGTGGTTGATCCTCTTCGATGCTTACTTGTGTTGTTTCTGTTCCACAATTATTATCTTCATCTTTCACCGTGAGTGTCAAAGTATAAACTCCAGGATGCGAGTAGATATGTGTGGGATTAATTCCAGTTTCAACACTGCCATCTCCACAAAACCATTCATATGAAGTGATTGTTCCATTGACTGCAAAGCTTTTTGATCCATCAAATTGAATTGTTTCCCCAACGGTTCCAGAATATGGGCCTCCGGTATCTGCCGTTGGATTAGAGCTGGGATCTGCACCTATTATTGCAATCCATGGGGCGAGAAGAAGCAGTATTGTTATTATTAAGGAAAATGCTTTTTTTTGCATATGCATCACAGATGTGAAAATAAACTCTATAAAAAAATTATTTTTCATTATTTATATAAATTTCTGAACAACTATTATCAAAATCGGGTGTATCAATGAAATAAATAGGATATTTTAGTCTAAAAATGGTATTTTAAAAAAAATAGATGAAATAAAATTAGTATATCGATTATTATAGAATAGAAAAGAAGAAAAGTGTTATTTACCGAATATATTGTCAATCATCCACTGTGAATCAAAGGGAATCTGTTCATCATATTTCTGGCCAATACCAATGAAAAGCAATGGTTTCCCGATTGTATAGGCAACTGAGAGCGCACTACCTCCTTTTGCATCAGTATCAACTTTGGTAAGAATCACTCCATCAATACCAACGATTTCATTGAATCGTTTTGCTTGTTCCACGGCATCATTTCCCGCAAGAGCATCTCCAACAAACAAGATAAGATTTGGTTGAGCCACTCGTTTAATCTTTGCCATCTCATCCATAAGATTCACATTGGTTTGCATTCTTCCGGCCGTATCCAATAACACAACGTCCTTATGCTTTGCTTTAGCATGTTCAATAGCATCGTAAGCAACCGCAGCAGGATCAGCTCCAGGTCCATGTTTAATGATTTTTACACCGATTTTATCTGCATGAATCCCAAGTTGTTCAATTGCCCCAGCTCTAAAGGTATCACCTGCGGCCATCACACTTGAGTATCCTTTCTGCTGAAGTAACGTTGCCATCTTTGCAATGGAAAGTGTTTTTCCGCTGCCATTAACACCAACAAACATGACCACTACTGGTTTTTCTTTTTCTTTGATAAAATCATTAAAATTAAATTTGTTTGATTCTAACACATGTGAGATTGCATGACGTAACACTTTTTCAACTGTTTCATTCACAGTACCGCGTTTAAGTGGAACTTTTCGAAGTTCCTCTTTAATATCTTTCTTGATTGATTCGATGACATCATAGGCAACATCTGATTCGAGAAGACCAATTTCTAATTCCCATAAAAGATCATCAAGTTTTTCTTCACTAATTTTTTTTCCAGAAGCAGTATCTTTTTGTATGGATTTACTGATACTTTGACGAGTTTGATAGGTTCGATCAAGTTCTGCTTTTAAACTATCCTCAATTTGTTTATCTGTTTTTTCATCTCGTTGTTTTTTAGCTTCACGTCTTCTTCTTCTCCGCTCCCTAGGGGTTAAAGGCTGAGGTTTAGTTGGTCCTTCTTTTGGTTTTTCTTCCCTGGCTGTTTCAATTGGTTTTTCAGAAGGTTGAGGGGATAGAGATTCTTGTAGTGGTTGTTCTGGTGTTTGTTTCGGTTCTTCAACAGATTGTTCTTGTTTTGTTTCTTTGGTTTCTGAACTGGTGTCCTTTTTGATTTCTTGTTCTAGTTCTTCTTCTAGTTTATCCTCAAACTTTTTCAATCTTTTTTTTAGAAATTTAAACATGATAGTAACCTTTTTCCAATGATTCTTTCCTAATCATTTTTTTAATACATTTATTTTTGTTGAACGGATTGTTCATAAATTTCTTGTGCTTTTTTTGAAATTTCTTGCATTTGATTTTGAATTTGTTGAGCCATTTGGTTAAGTGATTGTTTATCTGATTGTAATCCATTGATTCTTTTGTTAATGATGCCTAATGCATCCTTTGGTTTTCTTTCAATAACGATTCCTGATCCGATATCTGCAAGAACCTTGGATGGTTTTTTTGATGATGCATACGTATAAATCCCTCCACCAATAGGAATGAGTATTTCTTTACCACTTTTCGTTTTAGATATCTTTTCAATGGTTAATTTTGCTTTTTGATAATCCATGATTGCTGCTTGAAGATAATTTTGTTGATTTTCAATGGATTCCAATTGAGATTTATAATAATCAACCATCGCTGCATAACGTTGAAATTCTTCTTCCTGATTCATAACTGTCACCACAGTAATTAATTATACATGGCCGTAATTAAAGAAGAAGTATTTAACGTATTGTGTTAACAAGATTACTTTTTTTTATGAAAATTTATTTATAATATTTGTTTGTTTTTCATATATGTGGGTAATTGCTAATGATGACAAAAATACTATCAGTTTGTATTATTCTATTTCTTTTTACTGCTACCATTCCCTTTACCGTCGTATCATTTTCACCAATTCATAACGATGATACCTCAAAGAATAATCCACTTCTCTTTTCTTCCTATGTTCGCGAAATCAATGAATCGAAAATACGGGTTTATCTTGATAAATTAATGAGTTTTGGTCCACGATATACAGGATCGGAAAATTGTAGTAGCGCAGGAGAATGGATTTACTCCGCGTTTTCTTCAATGAATCTATCTGTTGAATTTCATCATTGGGATTATGCTGGATTTACAAGCAGAAATATAGTAGCAACAATACCTGGCTCGAATCATAATTCATCAATAGAATATCTGTTGACTGCTCATTATGATTGTACACCAAATTCACTTGGAGCTAATGATGATGGATCGGGAATCGCTGCAATTTTAACGATTGCTGAAACATTATCTCAATTTTCATTTCCATACACGATTCGATTCATCGCTTTTTCAGGAGAAGAGGTGGGGACATTTGGAAGTTTTTCATACGCTAAAGATGCATATCGACGTGGAGATAACATTAGAGCAGTCATCAATCCAGATATGATTGGATATGCGGATACAGTAGAAGGAGGTCGAACACTACGGTTTTTTTATCCCAAACGTTCAGAATGGATTGCAACATTTGCACAAAAAATTGCTCGTTCATATAATGAAATTATTGATATGAACGTAGATGCCCTTCCAAACTATATTGGTGCAGATCATCAACCATTTGTAGATTATGGATATGATGGTGTTTGGGTAGCTCATCAAGATGCATATCAGTGGGCAAATACACCAGAAGATGATCCTAAACATTTAAATTTCAGTTATCTTACAAAAGCAACCAAATTGTTACTTGCCGTGATTGCAGAATTAGCACACACAAACGTACCGGTTTCTGTTCAACTCACTGAACCATATGAAGGCTATGGTTACTTGAAAAATTATTCTTTAGTTCCTTTGGATTTTGGAAAACAATGGTATTGGGGATTACGTGGAATTACTGTTTTACTCGGTTCAGCTCAGGCAAAAGCAATCGTAGAAAGTACTGATCCTATACGCTGGGTGATTTTCTGCTTTGATAACAACTTCGTTTATTGGGATTCCGAACCTCCTTACGAATGGAATATTCAAGGAAAACATGCTCCACTTATAGGAAAACATACCATACGAGTATATGCACATACTACAACTGGTTTTGTAGCAACAGATGAAATGGATATATTTAGTTTGGCAATCAAATGCCAATACAACTAATGTTAGTAAAAAGGAAATGGTGATGAGTTATTAGAAAAAAACTTGTAAAGATTCTCAATGCAATCGTTTTTTGTATGATACTTTTATCAATAAGCTCTTTTTCACCAGCGTTGTCAAAAACCCAGAATAATTGTGATAATATCATTCTTATCACTGGTTTTAAACCCTTTGACGTTTATGATATAAATCCCTCAGAACAAATCGCATTACAACTTAATAACACCATATTTCAAAATTATACTATCAAAGGATATGTTCTCCCTGTAAATTATACTACTGCTCCTGCTAAAATGAAACAATTAATCACTGATTTTGATCCCGCACTCATTCTTTCATTGGGACTTGCCGGAAATGCCAAAGAAATTCAAATTGAAACATTTGGGGTTAATCTCAAGATAGATCCTGAAGTAAAATATCCATTATTGACGTTAAGTAAAGTGAACCAAACTGGTTCATGGGTTCAACGAGCAACCTATGATATACCAGGGATCATTTCCCAAATTAAAAAAGAAAATATATCTGTTGAACAAAGTTATTCAGCAGGGTTTTATCTTTGCAATGCCATTCTTTATGAAACTCTTTTTTATCAAACTGAAACTGATCAGTTAATACCCACAGGTTTCATTCATGTTCCACAACTAATCACCCAACATCCTGATGGAATGTCCTTAGATGATATGATCAATGCGGTTCATGTTGCTATCCTCACCCAAATCAGTTAGGAAATAGAATTAATTGCGTTTTGTGTTTTCTCTGTAAAAGTTTTTACAAAATTATCGACTAATTCCTTTGTTTCAGCTTCAGTAGTTAATCGAATTATCGGACTAGTATTTGATGCTCGGATCAATACCCAGCCTTCTTCAAAGTCAATTCGAATGCCATCCAACGTATTGGTTCTTTCATATTCCTGTGTAAATGATTTTTTTAGTTGTTTCATTACTTTAAATTTGGTTGCATCATCACAAGGAATCTCTACTTTTTTTGTTGGATACGATGGAATTTCACTTCGTAATTCAGATAATGATTTATCGGTTGCATCTAAAATCTCAGCTATTTTTAGAGGGATCACTAATGCATCATCGAAAAGAAAATATTCTGGAAGGATGAGATGGCCTGATGATTCAATACCAAGTAATGCGTTTTCCTTTTTTGCATGAAGCGTGAGAAACGTATGACCCACCTGAATTTTTTTAACGTTGAATCCTAATGGAGTCAGTTGTTCTGAAACTGTTTTTGAACATTCAACATTAGCAATCACTACTCCTTTTTTTCCATTAAGACCATGTTTGCCAATGATAATCCCTGTTTCATCAGCTGATAGAATTGATCCCTGATTATCAACGATTACAGATCGATCTCCGTCTCCATCAAAGGCGACACCAAAATCACATTGTTTTTCTTTAACAATTTTTGTTAACGTCCCTAAATTTTTTGGTTTAGGATCTGATGGCCGTTGTGAAAACAATGGATCAGGATCACAATATACTGGGACTAATTCAAGACCAAGATTTTTAAAAATATTTGGTGCTGAAAGTGTCATACTTGCGCCACCGCAATCGACAGCAACTCGAATCTTTTTTAAAAAGTGAAATTTTTCTTTCATGAATGATTCGTATTTTTCTTTTGCATCTATATAGGTTACACTGCCAACATGGGCAAAATCTTCCACATTCCATTGTTGTTGAAGGGTGTTATCCCGTATTTGGTTTAGTTCATCCTCGGGCAATCCTACTCCATCCCCAAAATAAAATTTGATACCATTCCATTCAGGTGGAAGATGACTGGCGGTAACAAAAGCAATCAAATCTTTGTTTGTCTTCCATCCTGCAAAAAGCGTTTGACCAAAAGAGGTTGTTTCCGTGTACGAAACGTCAACTCCAGTTGTAGCCACCCCTGAAATAAAAGCATGAACAAGCACGTGACTTGATTGCCTGATATCATTTCCTACGGCCATTGTGTTTCCTTGTAAGTTGGTTTTTACATACGTTCCAGCACTTAATCCAATCTTGAAAAAAAGCATTGCATCAATGTCTTTACCATATACTCCTCGGATATCATATGCTCTAAAAATGTGTGGTGAGATTTCTTTGGTCATATACACGCTGCATTCATTGAATATTATAAAAAATTATGCAGTTTTTTTAAGTAACACTGAATACAAAAAAATAAGAAAAAATAGATTTGAAAAGAAAGTATTACCCTCCGATCACATTGCCTATTTGTTTCTTAGGATAGCCTTCGGGAACTGGTTGCGTCCAAATGATTTCATTTTCCTTATTGTTCTGTTCTGAGAGTACTTCATTATCTCCAAGAACCACGTAATCTAAATCGTTATGATTGCTGACCGTAGCGTGTTCACCGATGACACAGTGATCTAATTGACAATGATCTTCGATGGTCGCATGATCTAGGATTATTGAATGTTTGATTTTAGTATTCTTTCCAATCTGAACATTCTTTCCAAGTACACTTTTTTCCAATGTTCCTTGATTATCACATTTTAAGCCGATATGATTTTTTTTGTTTTGTTTATCTAACAAGAATTCATGGATTTTCAAATAGCTTGTTATCCTTCCAATATCCATCCAATGTCCTTTAAATTGATAACCGTAAAAACGATGAGTATCATTGATTATCTGAGGAAAGATTTCCTTTTCCATAGATATTAGTTTTCCAGTTTCAATGTAATCTAAAACCTTTGATTCTAAAAGATATGCACCTGCATTGATAAGGTTTGACGGGGCATTTTCGGGTTTTGGTTTTTCAACAAATCCGGTAATATTTCCATCATCTTTTACATCTGCTACGCCAAATTCTGAAACATTATCCACTGGCCAAAGAGAGATGGTCCCAACTGCATCCATTTTTCCATGAAACTTCATTATTTTTGTTAAATCCAATGAACAAATAATATCACTATTTAACACAAAGAATCGATCTGATAAGTGTTTTTCAGCAAATTTTACTGCACCTCCAGTTCCCAATGGTTCAGGTTCATCATTGACAATGATCTTTTTATCTAAATTTAATGATTGTAAATATGATTCAATTTGATTTTTTCTATAATTAACAGCAAGGATAACCGTGTCAACTTCTTTTGGTAACATATCTAAAAGATAGGTTATCATAGGTGTGTTCATAATCGGTAAAAGTGATTTTGCTCGGGTGTAAGTGAGTGGTCGTAAACGTGTTCCAAATCCTCCAGCTAAAATGATCGCTTCCATTCTAATCCTATCTCCCAACCTAATTACATAGGTCTTGAGTCTGCCATAAAAAGAGATATTAATAAATTTTTTGAAAGAAGAAAATAATTATTTTAATTAAAAATAAAATTTCTTAATCGGACCCTATCGAAAGGTTTAATAAGAGGATATCAGGTATAAATTTTGATTCCATGGAAGAACAGATTGAAGATAAAATGAAAAGTATGATGTTTGCAGATGATACTACCGTGTTTACAACTGATGAGGATATTACCCTTCAGATTATGCATCGATTCAACATTGATGCAGAGACACTAGACTGTATGCCCGCTTGTAAAAAATCACTACAATCACTTCTTTGGCCTGAAAAAAAGAAATAACAGTATGCTTATACAGATTCAATTATATCAACTTTTTTACGAAATAATTATAAAAAAAACAAAGATGATGAACACTAACGTGGTGCCTTATGGGGAATCTTGAGAGATTATATTCTGAAAGAGCAGGTAAAATGCGGAAGTCGGTAATCCGAGAGTTGTTAAAAGTTGCTCAGGATCCGGAAATCATTTCCTTTGCAGGAGGACTTCCAAATCCAAATTCATTTCCAATTGATGATTTAAACACCATCATTCAAGCAGTGATGCGAAATCATGGAAAAAGCGCGTTACAATATGGTACAACACAAGGATTAACGGAACTACGAAAAAACCTTGCTGAGCGAGCATACAAAGATGGCATTGAGGATGTTACCGCAGATAATGTCATCATTACTAATGGATCTCAACAAGCTCTTGATATGGTTGGAAAACTCTTTTTAAACCCTGGAGACACTGCATTAGTGGGATCACCCACATATTTAGGCGGTATTAACGCATTTAAAAGTTATGAAAGTAATCTAACCGGGATTCCACTTGATAAAGACGGCATGCGAATGGATGTGTTGGAAGATACAATTAAAGAAATGATACATGATGATGTTATTCCAAAATTTATCTATGTTGTTCCCACCTTTCAAAATCCATCTGGCGTAGTCATGCCTGAAAAACGACGAAAAGAACTCATCGATATAGCCCATGAATACGATGTAGTCATCGTGGAAGATGATCCCTATGGAAAATTAAATTATGATATCGATCATGTAAAACCAATCAAAGCGTTTGATGATGATGATGGTCGAGTAATTTACATGTCCACGTTTTCAAAAATACTTGCTCCTGGATTCAGATTGGCTTGGACTATTGCTTCAGAAGAACTCACCCGAAAAATGGTGATTTGTAAACAAGCATTAGATCTTTGCACTAATACATTTACGCAGTATATTGCAAATGAATTTACTCGACAGGGTTCTTTAGATCTTCATATTTTAAAAATAAATGAGATGTACGAACCGAAACGAGATCAAATGATTTCAGCTATTGAACAATACTTTCCTGAGGGATATACCTGTAATAAACCTCATGGTGGTATGTTTGCTTGGGTAACACTTCCAGAAGGAATAGATACTGAAACCATGTTTCTTGATGCTATTAAACACAAGGTTGCCTATGTTCATGGGAAAGCATTTCATGTTGATGGTGGTGGCCAACGATCTATGAGATTAAACTTTTCCTACTCTTCAAATGATCAAATAGAAGAAGGAATTAAACGATTGGCAACCGTTATTCAAGAACGATTGAATACTATCAAAGCATAAAAGACATAAAAAATAAGAGATGATTTAAAAGTTATTCTATCAATCTAGAATAATTCTTTTATCTTTTGCATATTTGGGTTAAAAATACCGCATTTCTTAACTGGGAAAATATTTTGCAAAACAAGGATTTCATTAATCCAGAGTTCATATTCTTTTGATAACAGATGGGTAAATCGTTTTACATCTTTCATATCCTTTGCAGTCACCGTAAACATCCAATCGTAATGACCATGAAGATAACTACTGCATTCGATGTCAATACTCATTTCACCGTGTTTATGTTCCATGGTGAAATCTACGATTTTTTGGATTGCATCATCAACTGGTTCGGTTGACCGTTTGATGAGAATGATGAATCGTTTCTCTTCAAGTTTTTCATCATCGGTAACTGTTGAATAACCCCAGATTTTTTTGTTCTTTTCAAGACGTTTGATTATGCGCCATACTTTTTGGCGGGAAAAATTATATTTTTTTGAAATATTTTCAATGCTTCCACGCGCGTTTTGTTTTAACGATTTCAGAACCTTTAATTCATCCTTTTTTATTTGTTCAGCACTTTTTCTCGCCATGTTTGTCACCAAGTACATTGTATAATGAGTTACCCTTTAAAAATTATGTGATTAATTTTAACTTTTCAATTAATAAATTGAAAACAATGTTATTATTGATTATTTACATTCTATGTTATCGTAGCATTCCTTACAAATAAGCCCATGTAATTGATGTTGTAATAAATCACATACTGGAAACAATTTATGGCAGTGCCGACACCGTCTTTTCTCCAATGTTTAATCACCATCAACTTTTTTTTGTTCTCAAAATCATTGATTAACACAAACAGTTCCCATTTATTATAAACGTATTAATCAGAAGAAAGTTTCATGATAGCTTCAGCGATATCTCCGTCAGTTTTCTTAAGTGTTTTAATTGCATCTTCTTCAGATACGCCAGTTTGTTCAACGATTAAGGCAATATCTTCTTTAGGAAGTTTTTTCTCACGATTTGCAACAACTGGATTACCAACTACTTGATATGTCTTCTGACCTTGAGCATCCATTACGGTAACTTCTGCTTCGGAAAAAACATATTCCTTCTTATCTGTAAGAATTATTACTTTTTCAACATTAGGGATATCTTTGACATTAATTCCTAACTTCTTCATCATTTGATTCATTTGCCGTGGATTCATTCCTCTTGGAAGCATATTATCATTATCCTCCAACTATTTTTCGAAATAGTACAATAACGAAGGACATATATACAGTATAAATTGTTATAGGTTTTGGTGGATTTTTCAATGATTACCGGTAAAGAGGTTAAGGTGCTTGATATAAATGCTGAATATTATGGAACTCCTCCTGAAAAACTCATGGAAAATGCAGGAAAAAATGTAGCAGAATACATTCAACAAAACACACAAAATCCAGAAATCGTAGTTGTTTGCGGTCCAGGTAATAATGGCGGGGATGGTTTTGTTGCCGCCCGATATCTTTCAAAAAAATTTCCGGTCACGCTTTTCCTTGTTGGTAAAGAAGAAAAGATTCATACCGATATTGCTCGAATGAACTTTTCAAAATTAAAATCATTACCTATAACGATTTATGATCATAGACATTTAGATAAATTATCTTCAGCTTTAAAAAAATCTACAGTTATTGTTGATGCGATGCTTGGAGTTGGTATTACCGGTGAACTTCGTCCTCCCTATGATGAAATTGTTTCTATGATTAATACATTTGATGATAAACACATTGTTTCAGTAGATATGCCAACAGGTTTAGGGACCAAAAAAGCAGTTCATCCAGATACTACCGTTACATTTCATGATAAAAAACCAGATATGAATAAAAAAAATAGTGGGCAGATTATCATAGCTGATATAAAGATTCCTAACAAAGCCCAGACCCATGTCGGGCCAGGGGAATTAACTGTGTATTATCCTCGGTCAAAAAAGGAATCCCATAAAGGTCAAAACGGAAGCGTTCTTGTAATCGGTGGTGGACCCTTCACTGGTGCTCCAGCTTTATCTGCACTTGCCGCTCTTCGCACCGGAGCTGATTTATCATTTGTTGCAACTCCAAAAGACGCCGCAAAAACTATTGCTTCGTTTTCACCAAATCTCATAGTGCACCCCCTTCAATCAGAAAAAATTCTATCTGATCAGGATGTATCAACTATCATATCTTTATTCGATCAGGTTGATAGTATTCTTATTGGTCCGGGATTAGGCATTGAAAAAGATACAAGTATGGCGGTAAGATCAATTATTAAAGAAGCTATTTCGTCTTCAAAAAAAATAGTTATAGATGCAGATGCGATTCAACCGTTATTTAATCATCATCAACTTTTAAAAGACTCTGAAATTGTTATTACGCCACACGCTAAGGAATTTACAAAGTTAACTGGGGAAAAACTGTCAAAAAATCTAACTGAAAAACAAAAACAAATTAGATTATGGGCAAAAAAACTGAAAGTAACCTTGTTTTTAAAAGGATCAATAGATGTGTTAAGCAATGGAGAATCTACCCGTTTAAACACGGTTCATAACCAAGCTATGACCGTTGGTGGAACTGGAGATGTTCTCGCCGGAATAATCGCTGCATTACTTTCAAAAAACGTTTCCGCGATGACTGCTGTTCGTATTGCTGCGTTTCTTAATGGTGAAGCTGGAAATCAAGCTTTTAAAAAATCATCATATGGTTTACTTGCTACCGATATAATTGATAAAATTCCAATGGTGCTTAATGAATATGTACACTAATCATAAAAAAAAATTCAAAAGCATTACTCTTTCAATTATTCTTTTTTTATTAGTAATAACGCTTTTTATCCCAACTATTTCAGCTCAATTATTTCAAGATACAAATTCAATAGAAATCTCAACTAATGAGGCAACACCGATTTATGTTATTGGGGATATTTCACTATCTGGATCATTTCAAGGAATTCAATTCGATAAAATAACAAATTCAATTCAACAGTATATACCTTTTTTGCAGGAAATTTCATTAATTTTGGAAATACCTGATTTTACATCACTAGCCGAATCGTATGGTTTTCCACTGTTTTCTGAAACAAGATTAAATGATGCGACTGTTTTCGTGGTTAATACAACATACTTGTCAAGCATCGATGAATATTCAGCTGTAGAACTAATTAGTTTGAAAGATAAGATTGTTACTTCTTTTTCAGATGTTTCAATCAATGTAAAAAATGGTGTCGCTCTTTTTGGAAGTGATGCTCAAAAATATCAAGTAAACCATAATCAATCATATGGATTTGGTGGATTCTTTCAATTACCATTAAACAGCCAACTCCCTCCTAATGGTATCGGAATTATTTCAGATGAAGAATCCCTTTTTACTGTTCAAACTAATACATCAATGATTTATCCATATAATTCAGAAATTGATATTATCGATGGAGAAAACATTGTTTATCATGTTTCTCAATCTGATCAGATTATACTTATCAAAACATCAAAAAAATTATCACTTCATCAACAGTCAACCGTACATTTTTTTCCATTACTCATTAATGATACTTCTTCAAGTGAAGCATTACTTACTATCACCCAAACCAATTCACCATCAAATGATATTCTCTCATTACTTAATGATTTTACAGAAACCATGTCCAGCATAGATGATTCAGTTGACCAATCAGCCTTCCCATTTAATCAACAACTACAAACGGTCATTCCTTATCTTTCAGAACTGTTTAACAGTGGAATTATTCTAACGAACACATCCAATGATGTTCTGATTGATGGAAATAACCTCTCAAATCCTATGATTCTTGCTGGAAGAGGACCACAGTTTACTCTTACACTGAATCAACAAGAATCAAGTCCTGTTTTTATTCAGGGGGAATCTACATTACTTTTTGTTGATGATCATTTTTACACTTCAACTGCAGAAAATTCAGAAAAAGGCATCACTTTACCATTGATAAGCATTCTTTTATGGATAGCTGCAATAGTAAGTATCCTTTTTTACTGGTCTGCAAAAACAAAACATCGTTTGTTACCGAAGAATAATGATGCTTTTTATTTATTCCAAAAAAGATGGGTTCGCCTTTTGATTTATGGTATCATTTTAGGAATCTTATTTCTTTTAGTTGACCTGCATTTTTCATTTCGATTTGGTCTTAGTTTAATCACCCAACCCGCAGCACAAAATAATGCTGTAATTACCCTTATCTTTTTCTTAATTCAGAGTATAATCCTTGTTTTTCTCTTTTTCTTATATGCATTTCCTGCAGTATTAATTCATAATATGATTTGTAGAACCACAATTAAAAATAACTATCAGTTTCTTACGAAATTAATAATTCTCATACCGTTGTTCTGGCTTGGTCTCCAGCTTTATTTCTTAGTACTGCTTAATATCTTTCTTTCAATCATTCCACTTCCTTCAATAACAGGCTTAGGGTGATAGGTTATGTCCACATTCACTATTCAACCAATTCATCAAACACCGTCATTATTCATAAAAGAAAAAAAAATGCTAATTCTTGCTGATTTACATATTGGCATAGAAAACGAACTTCAAGAAAAAGGACTTCACGTATCCTCTCAACTACCTCAAATGTGGTATATGATCAAAAAATTATATGCTGATTACCAACCAAAAGATATAGTGCTCCTTGGAGATATTAAACATTCCATACCTCAAACCCCATTTCACGAAAAAAAACAATTACGAAGATTTTTTTCTGATTTAAACAATATGGCAACCATTCATATTATCCCCGGAAACCATGATGGTAATATTAAATGGTATCTACCAGAAGACGTAATTTTATATGAATCAGATGGCACGGTTTTAGATTCAATTGGTTTGCTTCATGGTCATCGATGGCCAAAAAAATCAGTGTTACAAGCATCATATCTTCTCATGGGACATACCCATCCCACCGTAATGTTACAAGATCGAT
>JAGXLH010000117.1 GCA_018334795.1 Thermoplasmatota archaeon | reverse complement strand
AAAAGGAAAAAAGAGTGGTTTTAATCATTAACTCACTTTTATTCTACGTAAATAGCTGGTCTTCTAGGTTCTGCAAATCGAGATTTTTGTTTTGGATCATTTATTGATGAATCATCTGCGGAATAAATCTCAATTGAGCAGTTAAATAATGATTCAAAAAAAGATTTAGATTCAGTTAAATACTTGGTTTCATCAATGTTAGTTTGATAATATGTAATATCTTTTTCATTAAGTTTTTTAATTTCTCCAGTAAGTTTCCCAGCATATTTAGATACTTGTTTTGCTTGTTTTTTCAAATCAGGATTCGTCATAATGCTTTTCATTAATTGACCCATGTTCAATGATCCATTTTCTTCTGAAAGATTAATTGCTTTATGTACAACCATGTGTTTCCAGTTAGGTGCAGTATAGATTATTATTCTTTGAGGTTTAATTTTTGTGACATTTAGAATTTCCTGAATGTCATCAATCAGATTTGATACTAATTTTTCACCAGCAACATGTGACTCTGAAATTTTTAATCTTTTTTCATCTGGAAGAATTGAAGTAGATACTAACGTATCATGGGTAATGTTCCATAGTTCTTCAGATAGATGTGGAGTGATAGGTGTCATAAGTTGTAACCATGCATTCACGCAAGTTTTGATGGTGTTTTTATTTCCTCCGCCACGTTTGATATACCAGTTAATATCTTGAGGTATTTCATAAAAAATGGTGTTAGCTGCTACTCGAAGATCAAAATTATTATATGCATAGGTAACTTTGGATAAGTATTCATTTGTTTTACTTTCTAACCAGGTATCGATTTGGTTCTTAGGTTCACTGTTTATACTTAGCAGTTGATTAATAAATTTGTAAATATTTGCTACTTTGTTTTTGTATTTCGTAACTATTTTAGCATCCCATTCAATGTCAACAAAAGGAGATCCTACATGAGTATAGTATAATCTCATAGCATCGATTCCATACAATTCAGCAGCTTCAGCAACATGTTCAGCTCCTCCTTTTGATTTACTAATTTTTTCTTTTCCTTTTTGGGTGACCCACCAATGCACAAAAATGCCTTGCGGTCTTTTTTCAGGGGGCATGATTGCGACATGATTCATAATAAAAACGGGGAAATGAACGGTTTTATGTTCTTTTCCACCAAGATTGATATCTACAGGGTACCAGTATGCGCAATCTTTTCTAATTTCTTCCCAGATCTCGTTTTTTGCTTCACCATTACCAAAAAAGACGTAATCAAAAAATTCAGTTGTCATTTCATCAATATTTATTTTCTTTTCATTAACATATTTTGATAACAGATAATATGCAGGATACAGTGTTGAATCAGAAATTGGTTCTATTATCCATCCTTGCTTAAAAGGGAATTCAGTGCCTAACCATGATCCTTTTCTGATGCAGGCTCGGTCATCAAACCAGTCAAGGATACCAGGGAGTTCTTCTTTGTATTTCTCTGGGAAGATATGCATTGATGCAATATGTTCTTTTGATTCATCAGTTAATTTTTGATTACTGTACTGGACGAACCATTGATCAGGTATTTTTTTGATGACTACGTGTTCACCACAACGACATATGACATCTTCAGAGAATTCTCGAAGTTGAACCGCGAGGTTTGATTCAATTAGTTTGTTTTTAACGGTGTCTTTGATCTCTGCGATTTTAATACCGGCATATTCTTTGCATTCTTGGTTTAAACTGCCAGTATGAAATTCTTTTTTATATACAAGATCGGTTGCTTCTTCAAGTTTTGTTGTTTCACTTTGTGAAGAAATGTTTAGTTGTTCACAAACTGTTTTAGCAGGGTTTTCTCCAAGGTCTTTTACATCGATGATGGTGATAGGTTCAATTGGTTCTTTTGTTTCTTTAAGTGCGATATAATCATATGGTGCATGAGCTGGAACAGACATTACTATACCTGTGGCCACGTCAGGATCTGCAAATGGTCCTGAAAGTACGGGTACTTTTCGATTGATAAGAGGAATGGTTACTTGTTCATGAATTAATGAGGATCCAGGAATGGTTTCGTTTAGATCTTTGATGTTATCATGTTGATAATTCAATTTTTCAAATGCAGATTTTGATACGATCCATGTTTCATTATTAATGTGTATTTTCTTGTATGTAACAGTTGGATTAATCCACATATTGGTTACGCCGAAAATGGTTTCAGGACGAAGGGTTGCAGCAGGAAGGATAGTTCCATCAGAGAGTTTGAATTTAATTACGGTAAATTCCATGATTTCAGCATTTCCACCTTGGGAGATATCTGTTTCAGATTTATCGACTGCAACAGGTCCGCACTTTGAACAAAATGGAGCAAAATGTGGTTTTTGAATGAGCAAGTTTTTTTCATAGAGTTTTTGGAACTGCCATTTAATGAATTGTTTATATCCTGGAGAAATAGTGCTCATGATTCGTGAATAATCAATGAGAAATCCAAATTTTTTCCAGTAATCTTCAACGTACACATCAGAAAAATAGGAAACAACGTTTTTAGGATCTGTTAGATTAGAAATACATTGTTCATCGCAGCCATATTCTTTGAGCATGGCAATGGTTTTTGGGTCTTTTCGTTCTACTTTTTTTGCAAAACCAATGGATGGGATTCCTGAAGCATGAAAACCTGCAGGGAATAAAACATCATATCCTTGCATTCGTTTTGCTCTGGCGATGATATCACAATAGGTGAATCCTCTCATATGTCCTACGTGAAGATATCCTGAGACGCCAGGATAAGCAAAGTGAATAAAGAATTTTTTATTTGTTTTTTTATTTGCTTCATAGATCTTTTCATTGTACCATTGTTGTTGCCATTTGGATTCGATGTTTATATAATTGTAATTTTGAGGATTCATAAGTCAAATCGGTTTTGAGATTGAGGATGGTTTATATAATGCTTTTTCTTCAAGGTGTTGTTTGGACATAAAAAACACTATTTTTTCTAATAAAATAAATAAAAAAATTTATATTTAATACTTCGATATTGTTTTGTTATGATGGTGTAGGAAATGGAATTGGGAGGCAACACGTGTTTAAAACACAAACGGAGGAAGATTATACGACATGATACCAACGCAGTCTCAGAAACATTTACGGTCCTTCCGGCTCTTGCCATGGTTCTTATTGGATTTACAATTTTTAGTATAATCATCGCCACAGCTTATACCACATTTGATACAAAAAAGGAGTATGTGGCTATGGTTGAATATAGCGATCAAATCCTAGAAAAAATTAGTTCTCCTAATGCTTGTTTTACAACTGATGGGAATACCATTAATTATTTGGTTTTTTCATCGAATCAATCTAAACACTATATCGAAACCGTAAAATCCCAGTTTGCACCGTATCAACTTTGTTTTTCTGTAAAACTTTCTTTTGAACAAGTTGAAATATGGTTACCACAGCCAATTAGCAATAATTACTCAATAGGTAATCAGTACGCAAGTTCAAAACAAGTTTCAGTTCAAATCAATGAAATAAAAACACTTCCAGGCACTCTAACCGTAGTCTTATGGCAAAAAACAAGATAAAATGTTCAGAGTTTTTATTCATGTTTAAAAAACAAAAATTTACCAAAAATACAACTGCTGTTTCCCTTCTTCAAGACACTCTATTATTCCTAGTGTTTATTTCAATTTCTGCAATGATTCTCTCACCAGCAGTAACACAAACTCATTCTAATAATCATTCTATCAACAAATCAAATGATGAACATGTTCAAGAAATCTTACAAACCCTTCTTAGGTCCACCATAAAAAATTATTCATATAAAACCGCGTCAACATATGTAGATTCCTTTGCTGAGGGAATTGGAATAAATACTACGCAATCAGACGGATTATATACCACTCTTTCAAATCATGTCATTGGAAAACAACAATACCACAAAACAATAGCCCAACTAATCACTGAACAATTAGCAACACAATATATGATCGTATTAAATCATTCAATACTTCGATGTAATCCTTTTTCTGGTGATGCTCAGAATCAATTAATCCAATTGATTGAAACTCAATTGAATGGCATTCTTCCATATCAAACGAGTTATAATTTAACTGCTATATGGGAACCAATTCATGGTATTTCTTTCGGTGGAAAAATTACTCTAGGAGAACCAGTTCCATCAACAACTAAATATGTTGCACATCAACAACTCTCTCTTCCATTTCTCCCATGTATTCAATTACACAATCAATCATTCTGTTTTTCCTCATATCATTTAAAAAATATGACTGAATCAATATACAACCTCCTCCCACAAATACAAAATATATCATTTCTTCAAAATACCTCTCTTCAGATATCTGAACATAATCGATCACTGTTAGTTACTGAAAATATTAGTTCATTATTACTTGATTTCCTTATTAATGGTAGTTATGATTCTACAGGCAACCTAGTAATCCCAAGTGTTCTTGATATCATCAACTCATTTGTATTTAACACCAATACTTTTTCCCTAACAAAAAATGCTCAAGAACAATCTTCATCTTCCTCAATCTCCAACATAAATTCCTTTTTTGACAGGTGTCAACAACCAACCCATGGATCAATTAGCAATGATCTTTCCTCATACATTTTTTCTTCCTTTGGATCTACCATAACTAGTTCTTTAGAAACATTGGTTCTTACTACTATTTCTGATTTTATCAATTTAATAAAAACGTATGTAACAAGTTTAATTCAACCCATTGTTCACTTGTTTAGCTTAGATTTAACATCCTTGTTTTTATCCACTCAAAAACCAATAATACTTCAGATCGAAAATTTTATTGATTTCATATTCTCACATCTTTCTCTTTCCACCGCTCAAATATCATTAACGGTATGGAGGGGATAACATCATCAGATCTGATCGTTTAGTGTCTAATACGCATGCACGAGTAAGCTTTGCAGTACTCGGTATTTTTCTTATACTTGGAAGTAGTGCTACATCAGTT
>JAGXLH010000116.1 GCA_018334795.1 Thermoplasmatota archaeon | reverse complement strand
TGATCAGTTCTTATTTTCTTAGCCGCCTTTTTGTTTAATAGCATTTTTGCCATATCTGGTGGCATTGAAATTACATCTCCTTTGTACAAGGTATAGGTTTGATTATTCGTTCCAACAAAAGACGGAATATTTTCAAGGATGCGAAGTATGGGATTGGTGTTATCTTTTTGTGGTTTTGCATTTTTTGTTTTATGAATCGGGTCATCCTGTTTTTCAGTGTTTTTTTCTGCATTAGGTTCTGTTTTGGATGTGGATCTGTTAGGTTTAGACTGACTTGTTGCTTCTTTATCAGGTTCAATTTCTTTAGAGTGATTCGTAAAAATCTTTTTTCGAAACAACACGATATTATGATATAATTCATCAAAAAACATTTTTTCTTCAGGAAGAAGATATTTAATACCGGGATTACCACCACGAGCTTTAGAAATAGCAGCAAGCATAATCTTTTTTTCACGATGTTCATAAATATTACGAATGATTTTTTCAATGTTCTGACTTTCTTCAGCAAGAAGCATTTGTTTCTGCGGCTTTTTTTCATCAACTAATCGTTTTTCTAATTGGTTTAAAAAAACAGTTACATTATCATAGAATTCTTTGTTAATTTGAGTGATTTGCGGCGAATTTTTTTCCGCTTGTTGAATCTTACGAAGGGTCTTATATGTTATCTCTTCATCATCCATACTACTAGTCAACATGTGGGTATTACAAAGGATTACATAAATGTTCAGATAACAATATCAAAAAAATAAGAATGCTTACAAACAATGATTGCATACTAAATGTTCTATAAATAATGGGATGTATCTAGAGGATGCCAAAAAAACTGGTTAACAATATCAAACTTTCTTATCACACAATTGGATTTGGTGTACCAATCGTTTTTATCGCAGGTCTGGGAATGGATCATGTGTGTTGGTTATATCAAATCCCGGATTTTCAACAACACTACCAACTCATTCTTCCAGATAACCGTGGTATGGGACAAAGCACGGGATCTGATGATCAATACACCACTGCCTTGATGGCTGATGACATTGCAGGATTACTTAACCAATTACGTATTGATAACGCTCATATCATAGGAAGTTCAATGGGTGGAATGATTGCTCAGGAATTAGCATTACGTCATCCAGAGATGGTGAATAAACTCTTGCTATGTTCAACATTTGCAAAACATCCGGAAATGATTACCTATCTTAAAAAAGGACTGAATCAATTAGGTAATCGAAAGAAAAATGATCTTTCAGAATTTCATGCTGATTCCTTTACGTTTGAACCAGTTTACGATTTTTTTCTCAAACAGGTTTTCGATGAAACATATTTTAAGATGCATGAATCAATGATTACTAATACCTTACAACGATTCATTCAACAGGGTCTATTCGTTGAAACGTTTTTAAAACAACTCCATGCCATTTTTCATCATGATACATTGGATCGCTTATCACAAATAACGGCTGATACGTTAGTTCTCACGGGTAATAATGATCGATTAGTTCCAACGAATTGTTCAAAGATACTTGCCGAAAAAATTCCGAAAGCCACCTTATCAGTTATTGATGGAGCAACTCATGTTTTTCACATTGAACAACCTGAATTGTTCAATCACATCATTCATTCATTTCTACAAAATGAATCAATACCAAAACACTATCAAAAAAAGATTCATTGAATAAACAATTTTTTTTTTACTTGATATTAGCTAGTTTTTTCCCAAGTAAAAACACTGCCACAAACAATGGTACTTCTTGATTTCCCGTTGTTAATTCAAATGTTTCCTTTTTTAACGTTACCGTAACATCCACACCAACATCAACAAGTACGGGTGTCTTATCAAAAATGACTGCTTCAGATAACGGATCAAAATCATCAAGGGTATCTAACGAAACCGGTATCACTTTAAATCCTGTTTTTCCATGAAGCGAACCAGGTAATCGAATCAATCGTTTCACATCACAAGTTACTGGTTCATCTGTTTCACCCGCAGCGAAAGACACTGCTTTCTTGCGTAATGCATTATTTAAAAAAAACCGCCGAATCGTTGTAGATTGATCAAGATGACCTTGCTTGATTCGCAGAATACGATTCTCTGAAAGATCATCAAGTAATTTCTTTGCCGTATACTCACTTACTCCATATCCTTTCAGTTTTAACAAAGGATCATTACTTTGCACGATATCTTCAAGAATATCAATCAATCCCTGACTTATCCGACCTCGCCACCCTGGCTCATCAGGTTTCGGCATCCGCAATCGCTTCCCGGTAGAAACCGTTTTGCCTTTGATTTGAGCCCGACCCATAGATTCCTCATGAAACACCACTGATGCATTCAAATCCCGCCCAGTGATATAATCAACAATCTCCCGCCTATCACCACTAGATAACTGATAAACCGAAGGATGTTTCACATGACAATGATATCCTCGTCCACCACTAAAATACAGTTCCATAGATTCAATTGGAAACCCAAAATCATTCATTAAAAAATCATCAACCAGTTTAATAAATTCAATTTTAACAAGTTCTAATTGTGTCTCATACGTAATGTTATCAGCATCAGGCAAATGATCTGCATCTAAATCAAAAATAAGTTCAGCTCCCATCCACTCTTTTTCATTCATCCGAGGAGCATCAGGATACTGATAATACGCCGTGGAATAATACGCATGCATCGGTGCTTTCTTTTGTAAAAATGCTTGAAATTGTTTTTTTTTTGAAAACCCAAGATGACGAAGCATTCCCTTTCCACCAAAAAAAACAAAAGCATATTCACGTCTGCTGAATCGATCAGGAACTGATAAATCACTTTTTTTGTAATAGGATCGGAACTGATCTTGTAAAAAGGCAAGTGATTCCTTGGTGAGATTCACACCACTCATAAGAATAAAAGATAACTCATCATCGTGTTTTAAGTGTTATCGTTTCACCGGTCCAGGTTAGATAAAGATTTTTATGAGGTAATACCATTCAGTTCTTTTGTTATGAGTAGTATAATTGAGGATGAGCTTGCTTCTTCATCAGTAATCCAACGTGTAGACCGATTAGATTTCGATTATGTTCCTGAAGAATTACCTCATCGAGACACTCAACTTCGTATGCTAGCGCAATTATTCAAACAAACCTTGAAAGGTGTTTCACAAAACGCAGTGATTACTGGACCGGTGGGATCAGGGAAAACTGCGATGGCAAAAAAACTGTGTCAGGAACTTTCGAAAGTTGCGCGCAAAAAAGGTAGCATTCTTGATTATGTACATGTGAATTGTCGAAAACGATCAACTGAATCCATGGTACTTCTTGCAGTGCTGAATCATTTTGATCCTCGGTTTCCCGATCGAGGTTTTTCCGTGCAAGAAATGCTTGAAGTCCTGAAAAGACAACTAACACGAAAGAAAACACATTTGATCATTGTTCTTGACGAAGCAGATGCATTACTTAAAAAAAGTGGATCAGACTTGATTTATGATCTCTCCCGATTCTCAGATGAATCTTCTCAGCAGCAAATGGGAGTTTCACTTCTTCTTGTTTCTCAACATGATATTTTACGATTACTTGATGATGCATCTATTAGTACGTTTAAACGAAGTAATCGACTTAATTTAGAGAAGTACACGCGAGATGAACTCTTTGATATTGTCAGTCAACGTGTTGAGCTCGCATTTCTTCCTGGAACGGTGCAAGAGGATAGTATTGAGTTGATCGCTGATATTGCTTCTGAATGGGGTGATGCCAGGTTTGCTATTGAACTACTTGGTAAAGCAGGTATTGCAGCTGATCATGAGCATACTGATAAAGTGGTTCCAGAATTTGTTCGAGCTGCAAAAGCAGAAACCTATTCAGTGGTAACCGAAACAAAACTACAGAATTTAAATCGTCATCAACTTCTTACCTTAGATGCGATTGCTAATAGATTACACCGGGATGGAACCGCGTATTTAAACACTGGTGATGCTGAAAAGATGTATGCGTTTATCTGTGAACAACACGAGGAAAAACCACGAGGTCATACAATGTTTTGGCAGTATCTGAAAGACATTGAAAACGCTGGTTTTATCACGGTTAAAAAATCAGGGAAAGGACAACTTGGGACTACTCAGTTAATCAGTCTTCCGGATATTCCAGCTGAAATCATGCATCAAAAGGTCAATGAGATTCTTTAAACTTCTTTTTCTTGTTGTTGCCCGAAATGACATAAGGATAATAATGGACAATTAGGACAAATTGGTTTGGGTTTACAATAATATTTACCAAGATTAACAATTAACGCATGAAGTTCATTATACACTTGGACTAATTCATGGGTAGAATACTCTTTTTTCAACTCATGTTCAACATAGTGTTGAATATCATCATAAGAAGCAGCATTTACTGGCAAGGGAAGGCGTTTACTGAGTCGTTTAGTATAAGTATCAACCACAAACACGGGTTTTTTTGCCGCATACAAAAGCATCGAATCAGCAGTTTCAGGACCAATCCCATGTAACGATAATAATTCCTTTCGAAGACGATCTGTTGATTGTAAAAAGAACTGATCAAGATCACCATCATACCTTTCTGCTAAATAATTTGACAGATACTGTAATCGTTTTGCTTTCTGATTGAAATACCCTGAAGAACGAATACAAGTTTTTACTAATTCAGTATCAGCATCTTTAAGAGCCTGAACGCTGAGAAGATGATGTTTTTTTAACTGCTTGATTGCTTTTTCAACATTTGTCCACGCGGTATTCTGTGTAAGAATCGCTCCGATCATTACTTCAAAACGAGGATCTGTGTTATTCTGCTCATGATGCGAATGATCCATAGGCCACCAATGCTGAGGACCAAATGATTTGCAAAGATGGGTATAAAGACCAACTGGATTTATTTTCATAGCATTTCGTTTCAAGACATCGAATCTACATGTAAGAATTTTATTGTTTTGAATTGTAATAGAATACTACGTTTCGTTCTAAAAAGATATTAAA
>JAGXLH010000115.1 GCA_018334795.1 Thermoplasmatota archaeon | reverse complement strand
TCTTCATCTCCCATTACAATTTCTCCTTCATGACCTGTTGCTTCTAAAATATTCAAGTGCGGTGCACGAGTGTTTTCTTCAGCTGCAAAATAGTCATTAAGAGAACGTTTCCATAATCCTTCATTAGGCTGCAACAGGTTACTAGCATACCATGGAGTATTCCAACTTTCAAATACGTAACCATTAATGTAAGAAGCTAAACAAAGCTCAGGATTCCATCCATTATTGCCTATTATGATCTCATTATTGCCAAATATTTCCCTCAATCTCTGCAACAATTCAATGGTTACAGGGCGAATCATTTCACTAATTTCAGCAGGAGTTTCATCACGCTTGCCATTCCGGTTTATATCATAATCAAACAAAGAGGGATTATCATGATTTTTAATAAGAGTGTTTATCTTGGCATCTAAATTATCAAGGAAGATGCCATCCCAGACTCCTGAAGCCGCAACATTGCTGGTCACATAATCAATGAGATAATCTATGTACGTTTGACCATTAACCACTGGACAATTATCAGAGAAATCCATTTTCCAAATTGCTGAATAACTAGAATCCAGTACTTTGCTGCCACTAGTGTCTGTCACTACCCACTCCTCAGAAAGACCATCAAAGAATTGGAAATACGCACTAACTGTTGAATGAGGAGGGCGGGACACACCAGAATCTGGCTCATAAGTGACTTGATAAGGAAGCACTACCATGTTAGGATTTTTTTCATTTAATCTTTTTACAAAAGAAGTGTCATACGTTTGAGCATCAATTATAGGACCTACCACAACATCAAAAAATGCCAGGTTCTCCTCTAATTCTTCAACTTGGTATACGTGTTCTTCCTCTGAAATACTTGGTGCTACGCCACCTGCATCTGTTGCCCAATAAAGGGAATGTCCCCCATAACTTCCTAAACGGGGAAAAGGCAAATCATCTAGTTTAGACCACCTATCTGGTGTGTTAGTGATAGGCACTTGATCAACACGATAAATCTTGATGTTATCAATAAGAATGGACGTATCTGGATGAGATGAAATCTTTAAAAAATATTCATCAAAGGTATTAGTTGTTAAGCCACCCGTAGAAAAACGCCCTTCTTCTACAGCATTTGATAATATTGGCATTAAATGTATGACATCCTCATTATCATTTGATCCTTTTGGATAAATAAAATTTGAAGTAACAAATTCTCCACTTTCTCCTCTTTTAAGGATTTTATAGTCAAACTCAAATATATAATAGGTATCGGGTGAAAGCGGAAGTTGTTCAGGATTGGTTTGAATATTCTGATAGTTTTCAATCTTAACTGATTTCTTCCCATCAATGGCGTTACTTACCAGTTCTGCCCCATTGCTTAAATCAAGCCCTAATTCAGGTGATAATTCGAAATCATTGAAAAATATTAAAGTGTAGTTTGCTTTCCATCCATGAGGTGTGCCTTCTGGAATGTGTGGTGTGTCTGGGTCTGGTGGTATATTTAGAAAAGTTGAGGATTGATTAGAGGAGTGATCTGAAGGTTTCTGCTCAGTCTGTTGTGTACATCCACTCAATAAAAAAAGTGATACAAAGAGTAACACTAGAATTGTAATCAAATTTGATTTTTTATCACACATGTTTCCTCTCCCCTTAATAGCACATTTAACAATAGGTGATTATTATAAAAGTGTTAATGAAACTTTTTCCTTAGTAATTTTTGAAAGAATAGAAAAGTCATAGGGTATTAAAAATCTGTAAAAATGGTATGGCTTTCCTATCACATTTGCATCTTTTATCTCTGTAAAAGACTTTACATTTTGAAAAATCAATCCATTGCTCATTTTCAACTTGTGAGTTATATGGTATGGTTTGCGTGTGATATTTCAAGTAGTCATTTGTAAGAATAATGTTCAACGCATATTTTTATCTGAACATTTATAAACAGCGGGAGTATGGTCGGTTACATGGAATTGAAAGTTACTAAAGTGGTGAAGGCAGATACGTTTGAGGTATTCCCACCATGGAGATGGAAGGATCAAAGTGGCATTAAGGTGAAAGTAGCCAACATCGAGGCGCCACGTGAGGGAGAAGTAGGTTATGAAAGAGCAAAGGTCAACTTGAAATCGGTGTTGGAGGGAAAGAAAGTTGAACTTAAAAACAAGAAAGATGTGGACTTTGACTGCTTAGTATGTGATGTTTATGTTGATGGTGAAGATATAAAAAAAACCAAACTATAATTTTCACGAAATTAAAAAGATATCTTTTAGTAATAATTTTAAACTATTTTCAAATCAAAATCCGGTTTGAAAGAAACAAAGTGAAGATGATATGTTAGATCAATTCTTTTTAATCATGGCTTAAATTCTTAGTCAGATAAATAAAATACATCGAAAACAGTTATATGGGTACAAAATAATTTTGATTTCATGTCTAAAATAATGAAATGGACTTGTAAAAAATGCAAGTCTAATCAATTTGAAGAATGTGGAAATAAGAAAACCTGTTGTTCCTGTGGATGGAAGGATATAAAAGTATAAAAAAAATATACTCAAATATTCAGATCTATTAAGTTAACAGTATATTTAGTATCGTAATCATGTTATTTGATTTTTTGATTTATTTTTATAAACAAGATAGTAGATAAAATACTTAAAGTTATTACAGGAATATCAAATCCTATTGTATTATTTTGCATGGTATTATCCGTTTCTATTATATCGGGAATTGAAAGGGAAATAACGTTCTGTTCATACTGGCACCATGAACCATTGCTCTTGATTTCAAGATGATATTTTACCTGAGTCGTATTTTCATAAGTAAGATCAAATTCTGCATTATAGAAATCCATACAACAACTATACGAATAATTCATGGGAATGGTCTGATTATTAAAGCAATAATCTTTCATACATTCCTGAGCGATCAATCGCACTTCTTCAATCTCAGTACTATTATTGTAAATTCCAGCATTATATGTAATTGTTGAAAGAGGTAAGGGTTTCGTAGGATAATGATACAATTCCTCAACAACAGGTTCTCCCATGCAAGAAATGGAAAAAATATTCATTAAGAAATAAACGAAAAAAACAAGGAGGATAATTGGTGTAAATGATTTGGGTTTCACCAGAAATTAATCCCCCAGAATCGAATGGCCATAAGAATGCCGATAGCAATGATTATCAGGCCGAAGATTCGCTGCATCCACTTCCCTGCAGTTACATATTTATTTCCCAATTTTCCTCGAACGCTACTGGTAACTGCACAAAGTGGTATGATCGGAATGCCATGACCGAGACCAAATACAAACAACATTAGCCCACCAATCAACAACGGGATTTGCTGAGAAAGCATTAGGATGAACACCGGCATCATCAAGGATATTGCACAAGGCGCCCATCCAATTGAAAATAACACACCTAAGAAAAACGCTCCCACATACATTGATCTCTTGCTTAATTTAAAGAACAGTTTTTGTCCTCTCTCTGTCATACCTGTATTCTTCTCTGAATTGGAATCCTTCTTGATAAATTCCTTTAATGGCGTAAATACATTGATACCAAGGACAACTAAGATAATACCAGAAATCAAGTAAAACAAGGCTGATGCTTCAATGAATATGCTTACCGATGAAATAACTAATCCAAAAACAAAAAACACTAACGCCATTCCTAAAGTAAAAACAATACCGATCCATAAGCCTTGAACAGAAATTTTCTTCAATTTCTTATCCTTTTTTTCATTATCCTTCTGAAGCGAACCAACATAAGAAATCATTGCCACAAGAAGTGCTATGGAACACGGTGATAACGCTGTTAAAATTCCCAGTCCAAAAATACCAAGGAACGTAATACTATCACTGAATTTTTCCTCTGTTAAATCCGTTTCCCAGGCACCATCTCGAATCGATTGCACATCCTCCTTTAGAGATTCGGCAGATTGTATATCATCAATTTTACCCTTACCAAGCAAATACACATGATACAAACCAACAATACTTTGATTCTGATCAATCAGGATAATAGTAGGATTAGAAAAAGCACCCTGCACCGTCCAATATTCCTGATACAAACCAGCTACCGGATACGGGCTGAAATCCTCCACCCATCTCCAAGATACATTAATGTTATAATCGCGTTCAGCAATCACCTTACCACTATCAGAATTCGGGTTCTTCCGAAGATTGATGGTTAAAATATTTAAATCTGTTGAATCAGATAACTGCTCCAACTCCTCAAGTTGCCCCGTCATCTCCTCAAGACATTCAATACACAAGGGAGTTTCTAAACCCGTGATATGCAAAACAACAACTTCTCCTGCATAATCACTCAAAGAAAACTCAACACCATCCTCATCAATAGTAGTAAAATCAGGAGCAGAAATACCATCTGCCAAAACAAAAGACGGAAACATTCCGGTGAACAAAACAAATGTGAAAACAATCCATATCGTTTTTTTAGAAATCATTAGATGCCACCATTGTTCACATGATAATAATAAATTGCATCTTGAATCCAGTCTTGCATATCTGAATCGGCAACATTGCCTTCCCAGCTATGCCACCCAATCTTTGTTTCATCATCATGCTCCACATAGGTGAACACGCCAGTCAACGCAATATACCCAGGTGGCCCATCCGGGTCATACAAATAGGAATCATATGCTTTCTGTTCAATATCGCCACCAAGCGGAATATCAAGATCCCAGAACGCAACCATATTTTCATATTCTCCAGCTAAATCAATCACTCGTTCAGCCTGGGCTGCACAACCGGCACATCCGGTTTTATGAACAACAAAGACCACACAATGTTCATTAAGGGAATCTTGAATCCAGGAAAGATGATCAATACTCTGACCGCTATAATCACTGGTTGAAGGAAACGCTATCCAAAAATTGTCCGAACCAGTACCAACACCATGAACCGGCGTGTAATCATCTAGCCATGTTGCCGTGTCAACATCATTAGCATTGGTATTTGGATTCTCATTTTCCACACATCCTGCAATTAAGAGAATCATCAAAA
>JAGXLH010000114.1 GCA_018334795.1 Thermoplasmatota archaeon | reverse complement strand
ATAGTTTTAACCTGTATGGATCTGCAACTGAATCAGTAGATGCTACTGAGGCGTATTATGATTATGCACCAGAAATATTTGCTCCATACTATGAGGGTTCTACGGATGATGACGAACCAGTTGATGACACAGATCCTGGTGACAGTACAGACACAGATGATACAGATACAACTGATTCCACCGATTCAAATTCAGATGAAAGCACGGATAATACAGATAATACTGACTCGACTAACGGCAAGGATACTGGAACACCCGGATTTGGAATATTTATATTATTAGCAGGAATTGGGATAGCCCTAATCTTTACAAAAAGGAAAAAATAATTTTTCCTTCTCCCTTCTTTTTATCACATGAAAGACTATAAACCACGGTTAAACATCTTTGATATATCTGGAAAAGTCAACATCTCTAAATCGTTTTTTTGGAAACAAACTACAAAATCTAAAACAATTGATTATTACATTTTTTCCGATATTTATAAATGAAATTGCAAAATAACTTTCTAAAAAAGGAATGATTAACTTGACTTTTACAGATTTGATTAAGTTGTATTTCTTATTAATCTAACAAAGTCAAGTTAAAATCTTGTTTTGATTTAAGGAGCAATATTCAATAGTTGGTAAATGCATATTCTTAAAATCTAAAAGGCAATTAGGTAGTTTTGACAAATCAAAAGATGATTACTATGCAGTGTCTCTTTATTTCAGATCTTCACGGTCATATTAAAAAATACAAACGATTATTTGATTACGTTTCTGAATACAAACCTGATGCTGTTTTTTTCGGTGGGGATTTATTACCGATGATTGCAAAAAATGGTACTGATATGTCAACCTTTATTAAAGAAAGAATATTGCAACCAATAAAAAAAATCAAACAAAACCAGAAAAAAGTTCAATTTTTTCTTATTTTAGGAAATGATGATCCTCGTCGATATGAACCAATATTTCAAAAAGCTGAAAAAGATCATCTTATCTTTTATGTCCATCAGAAAACTGTATCCTTCTCCGATTTTTTTGTTACTGGATATTCCTTTGTTCCACCAACGCCATTTCAACTTAAGGATTGGGAACGTTATGATGTTTCCCGGTTTGTTGATGTAGGAGCAGTTTCACCTGAGAATGGCATGCGGTCTGTTCCAGTTAATCAAAAAACCATTCGTTTTGAAACCATAAAAAAAGATTTAGATCAACTAGTAGAAAACGCTCCGGTAGATAAAACAATTTTTCTGTTTCATTCACCCCCCTATAATTCGCTGTTAGATCGTGCAGATTTGGATGGTAAAAAATTCGATCACGCTCCTCTAGATGTGCAGATAGGAAGTATTGCTATCAAACGTTTCATTACCAGATATCAACCGTTCATCACCTTACATGGTCACGTGCATGAATCCTCTCAAATCACGGGTGAATGGAAACAAGTTTTTAATCAAACTATATCTTTTTCAGCGGCATATGCTGGGGAGAAACTTTCAATAGTTGATTTTAACACTGATGATCCAAACAAAGCAACTAGAAAATTAATTTGAGAGTAAGCTGAGAAAAACCATATTTTCAAATATAAAAAAATGACTATAATTCATAAGATGGATGTTCGACGGTACCCGTGAAAAGAATCGTTCCCGTTTCTTCATGTTGTAGCATGAAGAAAAATGGATCGCAATCAAAGGTAATTTTTGAACTCGTTTCATCATTTGAGTTTAATTCCATAATTACAGCTGTTGCTGCAGATGCTTCTGTTTTTTCCTCATTAACATCAATATATGCTTTGTGGAGAACATCGATGATATGAAGATATTTATCCTCGTTTATTCCCGAAAAATCAGCACCGGTAGTAAAAGCTTTTTGTATACCTAATGCTTGAAGAGGCTGTTTTAAATTGAGGATGGGTGTTTCGATTTTAAATTTTGGTAGAAAAATATCTGCTTCTTTTCTTTCCATTGAATCAAATCAAGCATTATACTTTGTTTTCATTAGAAATCACATTCTTAAATAAATGATCGTGTGGCATTCAAACCTAAAGAAATCGTTTGACAAATAGCAAACTACTATTTTTTAATAAAACTGTAATCTTTAAATAATGATTTCTTCCCACATTTCTAAGGAGAGATTATCATTCGCCAACGTATATTATTGTGGTAACAAAATCACAAACCCTTTTTTAGTGTTGTTTTAATGGAATTTTGCGTGCGGATTCATATTTTGAAGTGATATGAGTTGCCCATGGGGTATTATTTTTGATATCCTCATCAGTAACAAAATGAACGTCTAATATCTCATCAGTTTCAATCCCGGTTCGTTCCTTGTTTTCTTCCGTTAATCGTTTATCCCATTTTTCAAACCAATCAATTAATTTCCCCTTTTGTTCCTCATTGCCGTTGAAATGAACGATTAAATCAATATCGCTGGCAGGTCCGGCACTACCATCCTTGGTGCTTCCAATTACATACAATGCTTTTATATTGTACACGCCCGGATCAAGTGCTGCAGCGATTTCATGCGTTTTTTTCATTCGCCAACTCCAATGATCTGGCGGTTTCAAAAAAGCAAGAGCATCACCAACCTCTCCATCCATAATAACTGATAACGAGCCACCGTCAATGATTTCATCAACCCTGATGACCCTAACAACCTTTTTCATTTTCGCATTGATTTCTTCATCATCGTCAACTACGATTTTCTCTAAATAATTATTTGCACTTAACAACAATGATTCATTAAAGGTAACATCAGGTTGATCGGGATATAATGGTAAATATTTAATGTCTGCCTCTACTAAATCTTGAAAGAAATGTGTACCAAATGATAGTTCCGGTGTGTAATCCCCTTTTTCTTTTGCCACCTCAACAAGAATTGATGCATTATTTATATCTCCGTATTGAACTGGAACACCAAGTTTAATATCTCCTCTGCTACCCCAACGACCAGGACCCATTAAAATAAATTTACGACGAGGCAATTCACTATTTAATTTACTAACAACCTTTGCTACTTGTTCCATATCCTCTCGGTTTTCAAGAGCAGTATATTCTTCAGGAACTACATAAACAATATATTCAACGTTTTCAATTTGACCAGTTGTTACATATTTATTTGCAGAAAACAGTTTATGATTCTGAGGAACATTTTTAGGAATAGGTTTTCGTTCACTATCAAGTGATTGACTCTGCGGCCGACACTGTAATAAATACAATTTCTTTCCATCAGAAGCAAATTCGATATCAACTGGAGTATGAATATTTTTTTCAAGAACTTGTAATAATCCTTTAATTTGCTTCAAGAAAGTTGTTTTTTCAAATAAACCATCAAATGTAACAACCATATCTGATTTAGATGGATCAAAAAGCATTTTCTGTGGTGTTGCTAAATGATCTTGTTTATGAACACTCACCATTCGTTCAAGACCTGGAAATTCCTCACCATATTTTTTGAACACATTGAACACATCCACGGTTTCAATCGCACCGGTATCTAGATTAATAACATCCATGTATTGCGGCGAATATTTGATTTTTTCATTGACGAGCGTGTTTACTTGAAGCTGCGGTCTGTTTGGTGAAACAAGAATTGGATAATCATTTCCTACTCGATCAACTGCTCGAGTTCCTAGACCTGGAACAATGCGAACCACTCCATCTTTTCTCCGAATCCTGGGTGACCATCGAAATTCATTACGGCTAAAGGCCACGCCACCATAGGAGGGCATAAAATACGGCCCAATCCTAGTACCGATTACTTCTTGGACTAATATGCCCATTTCTTCACTAAAATCAAGTAATCCACGTTCACGACGATATTCTATAGGATCTGGTCCAAACGTTGAGGCATACACTTCAGCAATAGCATCACTTAACGCTGCGAGACGTTCCTCTTCATTTCCTGTATTTGGTACAAACAAACTTTTATATTTTCCAGAAAAAGCTGCACCAAAACTATCTTCAAGTAAACTGGATGATCGAACGATTAATGGTTTATCTGGATTATCATGCAGAATTCGTCGTAATCCTTCGATGATTTCAGGTTGAAACACTGCATTTTTAAAGATTTGTTCAAGGAATAATTGTTCCTGGCGGATTTCCTCAGGATTTAAGTATTTATGATGAAACACTTCATCTAAATCATTATAATGAATAAAATTCTGCGTGGTATCTGAAGCAATATACCAGCTTTTTGGAAATTCAATTTCTTGTAAATATTCATTATTTTCTTGTTCTTTTTCAATGATTTTTTTTGCTAAATACAAACCAGATGTTTTTCCACCAAGCTTACCAGCTCCTTGAGCTGGACCAACGACATGTTTTAACAATGGTACGAAATCTTTGACTTCTATGAAGTTTTTAGCAACATTAACATATTCTAATCGATCTGTGAAAAACCGTCGGATCAATGCTGTTTTAATACTCATCTCATCCTCAGGGGCAAGCGTGGTTAACTCCTCAGCTTTATCATAAAACCGGATGAGTTCATTTTTTATTTCAACTAACGGCACACCTGCTTTTTGAGAGGTTAACAATAACGGTCTTGTCTTGTCTTGTTTCATCCATGTTTGAAACAAGTTTGAGATTTCCTCAGGTGATAAATGTTTTCGAGCTAGTTCAAAAACGTAATGTTGAATTTGTTTTAATGATTCGATATCCTGCCGGGGATTGGGCATATTAATACCGCACCATTGTTGATTGGCTGAATCCCTGTCCACTGGACAAATGTTACTAAATAAATAATTGATTTGTTTACTTTCATATGGGTATAGATGATAGATCATTTTTCGGGTTATTCGAAGGAGAATACGCGGGTCGGTTTTCACTAAAAGATCAATGATGACTTCCCAGTTTTGTTTTTCTGATGGTTTTGTTTGTTCACCGTTTTTTTTCTCATCCTTTTTCATTATCTTTTCGGCGTGATCTAGTTTCTTCCGATGTTCTTCAAGTTCTTCTTTGATTTGGCGTTCTTCAAAAAATCGACTAAGTAAATCGGTGATAGCTTCAATCAACCATCGTTCTTGTTTTAAAAAAGGCCCTTCATCCGCCTCAGGTTTTTTCTCAAT
>JAGXLH010000113.1 GCA_018334795.1 Thermoplasmatota archaeon | reverse complement strand
AGCACCGCCGTTTAATAATGGATCAGGCTGGGTTAATTACATTTCAAGTTACAAAGATTTTGAAATGGCAATTAATAATATTTTTAAAACAATTTTTGAAGGAAGAGTAACTCCAGTTAAAATTGAACAGTTAGAACCCTTTGATCCTAATGATATCAATAATGATATTCAAATAACAATTGTTCCAAAAGATCAATAATAAAAAATAAAGGACTATTCATGAATCGATATAAAAATAGTAAATTTCATACCCTGGTTCCTCTAGTAATGATTCTTCCCGTTCTTTTTGCCTCACTTACCTCTGCAACATTACTCATTGTTGATTCCTCTGATGAATCCAATTTTTTTTCAATACAACAAGCAATTGATGCAGCAAAAAAAGGAGATACCATCCTCATTAAAAATGGGTGGTATAATGAAACATGTGTAATAAACAAATCAATTACAATAATCGGAGAAACACCCGGAAATACTATACTTAATGGCAATTATCAAAATGTGTTCACCGTGATATCCAATGATGTTACTCTTTGCAATATGACAATAACACAAGGATCAAATGCAATAGTACTTTCTGCATCTAATTGCACTATTCATACTGTTACTTTTCTTAAGAATGATCTTGGATTAGTAATTAACAATACTTCTCGTAACAATAGCATATACCAAAATAATTTCATTCAAAATATATTACACGCAAAGGATCATTCCAATCAAACCAGCTGGCACAAAAATATGAGAGGAAATTTTTGGGACGATTATACGGGAACAGATGCCAATAACGATAGTATTGGTGATACACCGTATATTATCTTTGAAAACGTATCAGATCTCTTTCCCTTGATTAATCCAAATACCCGTCATCCTAATGCTCATTTTGAATATGAACCTACAAATCCAACTACACAAACAAAAATCTCCTTTACTGATCAATCTACTGATAGTGATGGAACAATTACATCTTGGTTATGGGATTTTGGAGATGGAACAAATTCAACAAAAAAACATCCAACACACCAATATGCTGATGATGGTACCTACCTAATTTCACTTACGGTGGTAGATAATCTAGGATCATCAACCACCTATAGCTATTCCCTAATAATTGAAAACGTTCCCCCCATAGCATATTTCACCTATCATCCTACAGAACCATTAGACATTCAAGAAGTTGATATTAGAGATAATTCAACTGATGTTGACGGAAAAATTGTGAACAGAACATGGATAATAAATAATACTTTGCATGAGTATTCATCCATGTTTCGATATACATTTCCAGATGATGGTATCTATACGGTGACATTAATGGTCACAGATGATGACAATGAAACCAGCTCCTACACAAAAGAAATCACGGTGTTAAACGTTGGTCCATCTGCAGGATTTACCTACTCAACACAGGATGGAACCTTATCAAAAGAATCCCCCATTAACTTCAAGGATACCTCTCAAGACGTGGATGGAACCATTATTTCCTATCAATGGGAGTTCGGAGATGGAACAACTTCAACAAAAAAACATCCAACACACACATTCTCAACAGATGGAAGATACAAAGTAACATTACATATTGAGGATAATGATGGGGAACAAGACTCATATGCAAAACAAATTCAAATTGGTTCATCAGATAACTCAAAACCGGCTATAACACCATTTTCTTTTTTTGATATAATCATTATTATTATTATTTTCTCATCGGTTATCACGGTTATCATTATCGCTAAAAAATATTCTTTTAGCTAAAAGTAAGGGCGTGATCTTAGATTAAGGCACTTGGCAAAATATTTTTGTAATTGAAAAAAAATGGTTATAACGATTTAAATTGAACCTTTTTTCAAATTTTCTAATTAATTATACTCTCACATTTTCGATTTTTATCTTTTTGAATAATGGTAAATAAGTATATTGTCACAAAATTAGTATTAGAACTAATATGTAAATTTTCTAAAATGAAATTTTACCAATACATCGTTTTATAAGAGTAGTCTCAAAAGATATTTTAGACTAAGAATGTGAAGGTAGAATGATATGTTTGTGGAACAAAAAAGAAAAAAAGAAATTCGCTGTCCTGAATGCAACTGCCCAATGTATACCTTAGAGGGTGCAGTAAATCCAATTTATGTGTGTTCATCTTGTGGAACATCAGTTGATGCAGAAACGATAGAACAAAATAGGCAGAAATCAATGGATATCGAGAATCAAGAGAAAAGTATGCTGTTAAACAATCTTTTTTCAAATCAATTTATGAAAAAGTACACTGAGTTTGAGAGTTTTTCAGCATTTATCAAACAATGTTCATTTCTTAAGGAATCTACAGATAGAATAAGTGAAGAAAATATAATTGATGTACCGGAGAGAAAAATAAATCTTTATGTTCAAAAACACACATGTTTCACCACATGGGATCAAATGTTTGAAAAAGCATTAACTTGGTATCTGCGAATGTAACATCAAATTAATTACCACAATATAAAACAAAGGACATATCTTCTATTACATAATAAAGGTTTAAAGATTTCCCGTTTTGAAATATTTAAACCCCATAGATGCCTCATCAAATAAAGATAATATTTAAATACTGATTAATCCATAATATTTTTTGGGTTAAATCTTATGCAAAAAGGGGTATTGTTCATAGGAGCTGTTTTTGTTTCATTACTCATGATTTCAACTGCAACTGCAGTTCCAACAACGCATAGTAAACCAGTCATGGATGTCATTGACAAAATCGAAGAAAAAGAAGAACAAATTCAATCAACTGATGTACTTTCTAAAGGTATCTTTCAACTGATCTGGCAAATTCTCGTCGCACTCTTCAATCTTATTATGAAAATCATTGAAGTAGTAAACCTTGTAACAAGTATCATTCAGCTAATTAGAGCATTGATTAATGGCATTTCTACCTTGTTTGAAATGATCCAGGAGTTTATTGATTTGATCAATGATATCCTGAATCCAGATGGAATGGCAATCTAAACAATCTAGAATTAATACGACTGATTTTTTCCCTCTCTTTTCTTTTTTTTGTTCTCCGCTGTATTTATATGCTATCTAGCATTTAAGCATAAATGATCAGAGTATGGCTCGTCGTGTTAAAAAAAAAGTACAACAACAAATCGGTGAAAAAAGAATAAACCGGTTATTCACCGTTGCTAAACACCAAGCAAAACAAGGAAACATTGATTATGCCAATAATGCAACTCGTATTGCCCGAAGAATCGCCATGAAAACCACCCAATCTCTCCCAAAACATTATAAACACCTACTCTGTAAACATTGCCATCATTATTTATATCCACCAATAACCTGCCGAACTCGCATTGATAATGGAATGAAAACAATTACCTGTTTTCATTGTCAAAAACACTCCCGTTACCCTTATAAACCACGGAAATAACAGCCGCTATACTTAAATAATGAATGTTTATTACCGATACCTACTTCACACATATATATTATTCATGGAGTATGAAAACATATGACAATGTTATACGATGTTCCTACTAAAGAATTCCTTAATGAAGTCGCCAAAAGATTAGAAAAACTTGATGCGATTTCATTACCTGAATCAAACCTATATTCAAAAACTAGTGTAGCCCGGGAAAATGAACCAGAACCAGATAACTGGTGGTATGTCCGCTGCGCTTCCATTCTTCGAAAGATTTGCATGGAAACCACTATTGGAACCCAAAAATTACGTGTAGCCTATGGTGGCCGGCGTAATCTTGGATCTAAACCATCTAAAGCTCGAACTGGTAGTGGATCGATTACCCGTCGTGCCATTCAGCAACTTGAATCTGCAGGGTACATTAAAAAAATTAAAGGAAAAGGTCGAAGTATTACACCTCAAGGCCGTCAATTCTTGGATAATGCTGCTAGTGATGTTCTGAAGCAAACCAAAGCTCAGTATCCCGGTTTAGAAAAATATTAAAGAAGGGAATGAATTGAGTATGGATGACGAACTTGAAGAATTACGAAAGAAAAGACAACAAGAATTACAACAACAAATTGACAGTGAAGAATCAGAGAAACACCAGGAAGCACAAAAAGAACAATATGAAGAACAAAAGAAAGCGATTCTTCGCAGTATCCTAACAACAGATGCAAAACAGCGTTTGTCTAACATTAAACTTGCTCGTCCTCAAGTAGGAGAGCAAATTGAACAACAATTGATCATGCTTGCGCAAAGTGGGCGTTTACAACAAAAGATAACAGATGCGCAATTACGTGAATTACTTCGAAAGATAATGCCCAAAAAACGAGATATTAACATTAGAAGAAGGTAATGCCGATGTCAACGCATAAATCATTAGGTAAGAAAAATCGTTTGAATAAAGCTACTAAAAGCAATCGTCGTGTTCCAGCCTGGATCATGATTCGAACTAACCGACGTTTTACCAGACATCCAAAAACACGTCATTGGCGTAGAAACAAGCTTAAAAGATCCTGATTACTATGACTGAAGAAACTGAAAGAATATATGTTATCCCATTAAAGAAGAAGTACTTCCCGGGTTCCAAGGCGGCTCCTACTGCGGTCAAACGAGTGAAACAATACATTAATCATCATATGAAAGTTGATGAAAGTGATATTTGGATTGATGAATCCTTAAACAATGCAATTTGGAGTAAAGGAAAATATAAAATGCCCGGTAAAATCCGGGTGAAAGCCGTCCGTTTTGAAGATGGTGTTGTTGAAGTGTATCTTCCGGAACTCGAATTTGAAAAATCACGTCGTGAACTGCTTCAAGAAGAACGAGATAAGAAACAACCGATTCTTCGAAAGGAAGAAGTTGAACCTGAAGAAGAAATGGATGAAGCAGGAACTGATGATTACGAAGTGGTGCCTACTGCTGATGGTGATGTGAAATTAAAAAAGAAGAAACAGGAAAAGGAATCAGCTGAGGACGAATCAGAAGAAGGCGAAGAGGAAACAGAAGAAACCACCGAGGAAGAAGAACCCGCTGAACCTGAACCGAAAGAATCAAAAGCATCTTCTGAAACCACGACTGAATCTGAAGAAGAAAAGAAGAAAACTGAGTGATCCTAATTTTTTTAGGATTTCATTTTTTTTCATTTTTATCAGGTAAAAACAAGG
>JAGXLH010000112.1 GCA_018334795.1 Thermoplasmatota archaeon | reverse complement strand
GCGCGAAAGGTGTCTGATGGATTACTCACCAAGGTTATCAATCAACTACATACAAGACCAAAAAACACTAACAATACCAAAAGCAATGGATACCTACCATCTCTTCCTACAGTGAACAGAAAATCTGAGGCATCTGATCTTTTTTTAAGGTGGATAAAAAAAATAATGCTTTGCCATATGAACTTTTTAATTACTGTAGATTGTTATCTTGGTGGCAAGCCAAGAAATCGATAAATTTCTCGTTTTTTCTGTGAATTTAATGAGACATGCCATTCCCCTGTTTTTTTGGCCTTTAAGAGAAATTCTTTTTTGTACAATTCTTTTATCGCTTTTTTAACTATTTTTGATCCCCTTAGATGAGATGGAAGGCCCTTGATTAGATTTTTTTCTTCAGTATGAGAATGCCCCCATTTCGGTGGTTTCATGGCCATGAGTTTACGAAGTATTTTTGCTTGAATTGCTCGTTTTTCCATGTGTTCCATTAGTAATAGGAGAAACGGTTAAAAACATTTATTTAACATTATGGTATGTTAATATACCAAAACAGAAGATTTATATATGCTAACTCTTATAAGAATAGGTAATGAATGAAACCACTATTTTCCGAGAAGCACTTGGTGATTCCTCTGTAATACGCGTACTTGATTTTCTAATTGAGGGGAGAGGACTAGATTATTCACTAACGGATATTAGTGAAAATGCTCATGTCAGCTGGACCACGCTTCATCGGATTTGGGATCAATTAGTCCGATTAGAATTTGTTATTCATACTAGAAAGATTGGAAGAGCGAAACTGTACAAGCTCAATGAAGATAATACAGCAGTGAAACAGTTAATTCGGTTATATGATGCTCTTCTTGTGCAGCAGAGTGAACGATTTCTTTCAGAAGAAGTTCAAATTTCTACCAGTTAAAACAATTGTGCATCCTGATACCATAACAAACAGGCAACTACCAACTACTTTTTCATGCAAAACGTCAGGTCAATTAGGCGCCAAGGGTGCCTGTTGACTTTAACAAAATCAATCAAAAATAAGAGAGAAAAAAAAATGCCGATTCAATAGAAAATTATTAATAGTTAATATAACTATAATAGTTATGATAACTATGAGTTATAAAACGATTAATGTCACCCGTCACACATATGAAAAGCTCATTCTTTATAAACATGGAAATATGAGTTTTGATGATGTTCTTAATGAATTCATGAACATAGTTGAAGAAAAAGATTTCTATCGTCGTATTCTTCAAGAACACAAAAAAAGAATGCGTAAAATGAAATCTAAAGATTTTATTGAATCTGATAGCTTAGAAGATGCGTTAGCAAAGGTCTGAGGAGAGAATTAAAATTGAATAGAAAATCTTCTCATTTCAAGATTCTTCAGAGTAAGGATTTTTTAAAAGATGTTAAGAAAGTACTTAAAAGTGGAGATAAATCAGTTTTATCTAAAATACAAAAAACAATCGATGGATTAAAAATTGATCCGTATAACAAACGTCCTAATATGGACATTAAACTTATATCTAAAAAAAATGAATCAATATACCGGGTTCGATTGGGAAAATATAGACTAGTGTATGAGATAGATAAGCAGAGTCGTACAGTTTTTATTACCATGTTTTTTAGTAGAGGAAAAGGATATCAGAAAAATCGATAGTTATCAAAAAAAACAAAGAAACTTATCAATATTATTTTTCTTTGACGTTTTTTTTGATTTAGATGTAATGGCATAATTAAACATATATCCACCAGCAGAAGAAAAATCACCCAAATCAACGCGAAACTCGTCTGGTCAATTACGTGCAAACGGTGTCTGTTGACTTTAACAAGATCAATCAAAAAATAAGAGAGGAACAAATGTATTTCTCATCTCATTAAGTATGTAGTTCATCTCACATCCACTTGCTCCCTTCTTTTAAATGGACACGCAAGCCTTAAATAATCTCAATTACATACACCAAAGTAAACATTATTGTTCATTATGGTGAATGTTAATGAGAAATAATTTATTGGATGAACTATCCAAAATGAAAATATTTACTATAGAAGATGTAAAACGTCTTAGCAATACAAAAAAAGACGTTCTTAAAGTTATCCTTTCACGATGGGAAAAAAACGGATGGATCGAAAGAATAGAAAAAGGAAAATACATGGTTATACCACTGGGAACAAAAAAAGGAAAATATACGTTACATGAATTTGTTCTCGGATCAATGCTCGTCCGTCCGTGCATCATATCATACTGGTCAGCATTACATCATCATGGCTTTACTGAACAAATCCCACGTACCGTGTTCATTCAAACAACATCACGAAAAAAACATCAGCAACTCACCATTTTTGATATTGCTTATAAAATCATCCGGCTTAAAGAAGAAAAGATATTCGGTGTAGACGACGCATGGTTCGAGGATATAAGAATACGTTTGACCAATCCAGAGAAAACAATAATCGATTGTCTCGATAAACCACAACATGCGGGAGGAATAATCGAGATAGCAAAAGCCATCCGTTCTGAAGAATATGATAAAAACATTCTTGTTGAATACGCAAAGAGAATTCATAATTCAGGTGTTATTAGAAGACTTGGATATATCTGCGATCGTTTACAGATTCCCATTGATCTTCCTAAGATACAAACAAAAAATTACCTCAAATTAGATACAATGCTTCCAAAAAATAACCAACTTGATTCGAAATGGCATCTTATCATTAATGAAGATATAGGTAATCCTGAATGATTTCTAAAATTGAATTTAAAGAAAAAGCACGATTATTCAAAGTACCATTGAGCTCCATTGAAAGAGATTACGCTCAAAGCTGGTTACTTTCACAACTACCAACAATGGCGTTCAAAGGGGGAACAGCAATTCGAAAAGCATATGTTGAAAATTATCGTTTCTCTGATGATCTGGACTTTACCCAACTTGAAACAGGTAATGTTAACGAAGTAAAGCAAAATATAAGAAAAGCGATAAAGAGGGCAAGAAACGCAAGTGGAATCTTGTTTTTAGACAAGATAAAAGCTGAAGAAGTACTAAATGGGTACACCTTCCATATTTATTTTCGAATATCAAGAATAACAGGTGATCCACTAAAAATAAAAATAGATGTTACTAAACATGAAAATGAAGTTTTGCTTCATCAGGTTCAAAAGAAAAAAATCATTCATCCATATTCAGATATCATTGATGACCATATCATGGTATACTCTTTGGAAGAAATGTTTGCTGAAAAAATGAGATCCCTTTTCGAACGAACGCGACCTAGAGATCTTTACGATGTTTGGTATTTACATAAAACCATAACTCCGGATACCTCCTTATTTCAGAGGAAGTGCGAAATGAAGAGTGTAGAACCAGATATTTATGAGTTAATATCTCGAAGAGTTCATTATGAAAAAGCATGGAGCGGATCTTTACAACATCAATTATCACCATTACCACCAGTATCCGATGTATTTGATGAAGTAATATTATTCTTAAAAAGAATCCTTTAACCAAATTTTTTTATTTTTTAAATGAAATGTGACATATTCCCCGTAGTGATAATTACCAGTGAAAATAGGAAGTTATCTAATAATACTCTTTATTTCTCTAGAAAAAACTATGCCCAATTTTTCTCTTATAAAAACAGTATATGTAGTAGAAGAAAACCATCCACTTCACCAGACGCAAAAAAACCCTTCTCACTATACAAGCTACCACCACCATCACCTCGCGAGCAAACCTCGCAATCTTCGTCAGTTTTCCCAAACAAATCCACAAAACTCGTCTGGTCAATTACGTGCAAACGGTGTCAGGTGATTCACCTGCGAAACGTGCCAGATAAAAGGTCATGGGAGAGCAGATTATCACTCTTTGTTAATCTCATTAAAGAGGCAAAGGAAAAATTCTATTAACCTTGTTAAAAACATTTATATAGTCTTGAAAGCTAAATTATAACCAATGAGGGATTTTAACATTATTATAGAACAAGGAGAAGATGGCTATTTTATCTCAGAGGTCATCGAGCTACCTGGTTGTCATACACAAGCAAAATCCATGGATGAACTCATAAAACGGACCAAAGAAGCAATAACACTTTTTCTCGAATCTCAAGAAAAACCGGTTAAGGTTATGAAAAAATTTGTTGGTGTGCAAAAAATCGCGGTCTAATATGTCATCATTACCTGTTTTATCTTTGAAGAGAACTCATTGTCATTTTACAAAAGATCGGTTTTAGAGCAATTCGGCAGAAGGGAAGCCATGTTTTTTTAAAACATGCTGATGGGAGAACAACAATTGTACCGATTCATCCTGGTGAAAAAATCGATAGAGATCTTCTTAATAAGATTATTAAAAAAGATTTAGGAATTTCTAGAGAAGAATTTTTAAAATACAAGTGAAAAACAAAAACAGATATGATTACAGAATCATCATCGGAAAAAGAGAAAAACCAATATTGATACCTTGTGAGCCAATGTAATCTCGTTTCTTCTTTTGTTTAAAGATTTCATTTATGGTAAAATATACTGCCCATCCTCCTAACAGCCATCGTTTGCCATTCAAACTAGTCAGATGAAATGGAGGATCAGAGTGAAAAAATAATGTTGAAACATGGCAATTGAAATGAGAATAAGGATGAGATAGTTTCTTTTGATCATGTAGTTAACTTGGTAGGTAAAAAAAAAGATTCATAGCTCGTTGATATGTAAGTAGAGCAGGTGTTAACCTGGTTTTCTTAATTTTGATGAAACCTGATAAGATCCTATTACAATCGTCCAAAGCTTGTCAATCAAAAATTACAAATATTGTAAACCATTTACAATTATATATGGTTCATGCCACAAAAAGAATCCCAGTAACCGCTGAAACATTGATGAAGCTAAAAAAACTTGGTCACAAAGGCCAAACCTATGATGATCTTTTACAAAAGATGATTGAAGCATACAAAAAAGAAAAATTTCTTGCTATGCTTAAGCAACGAAAGGAAAACGGAGAATTCGTCGATTTCGACGAGGCTTTCAGATGACGTATCATCTTCTCATTGAAAAACAAGCGATCAGTGAAATGAAACATATCCCCAAAAGTGAACAAACACATATCAAACAAAAAATAAAAGA
>JAGXLH010000021.1 GCA_018334795.1 Thermoplasmatota archaeon | reverse complement strand
TATTGGTTTTTTGTTTATCATTTCACAATTAACGGTTCTTGGTGTGGGAAGTAGCGTTGGATCTGGAACTATTCAATATACTGCATTAGATACGTTATCTACCGTTCAACTTGATTCTTCTTGGGGCTTTAGCTATGGATTTTACATCTTTTTAATTTCCTTGAGTATGATTATTGCTTATCCCTTTCTGATGAAAAGAAAGAATGGTTCATTAACACTTATTCAAGAAAACGAATAATTAGATTATAAAAAATGAAAGAATCTAGAATTTTAAAAATTAATTTATCAGATTATGATTTGTATTTTCTTAATTTGAAAACGCATTATTTTATTTTTTGTTAGTTTCAATATAATGTAAGCAATAAAACATTTAACAAAAATGTTTTTTTTGAAAAAAATTAAGGAAAAGTATATATCCTTTAAAACTGATTTTTATAAAAAAAAGATCACTTGGAGATTACTACATGCAAGTAGATATCATTGGAGGCGGGCTTAGCGGACTTGCAACAGCATTATCGATTAAAGAACATGATTCATCAGTTGATGTGATTGTACATGAAAAACATAAAAGAATCGGTTATAACAGAGATGCTCGTAAATGCGGAGAAGCCCATAGCATTGAATCATTTTCTTTAAAATGGAAGCCGCCAAAAGATGCCATTGCCACTCCCATTTATCAAGGAAAAATAACATCTGGAAAAAAAACCTATGTTTTTGAAAGAAAGCCAGACACCGCATGGATTCTAGACCGACCTGCATTTATTTCATCACTTGGAAAAAAAGCAGAAAAGCAAGGTATTGAATTCGTATTAAATTATAAAATCACCGATTTTACTTCATTACCTGGAGATATTATTGTTGATGCAAGTGGCTGTCCAAGTGTGGTGAAAAAGAGTCTTGGACTAAATCAAAATTTTGGTTATGGATTTCAACAAACAATTAAAAATTGTTCCGCTTATGAAGACAATACGCTTAAGATTATTTTTGATCAAAATGGGGGATATTATTGGATATTTCCTCGGCATCCTGAAAATAGGGAGATGAATATTGGAATTGGTCTTACTATCAATAATAATGCTAAATTACCAGTATTACTTGAACAATTCAAAAAAGAGCATCATATCACCGGAACAATTGATTATACAATCGGCGGACTCATCCCAGAAGGTTTACAATATCCATTACGTCATAAAAATATTATTTTTGTTGGAGATACCGGTGTTGGTACACTTCCAATGAATGGTCAAGGTATTTATCGAGCACTACTCAGCGGGGATATTGCCGGAAAATATGTTGTTCACCGTGATTTAAAAGGATATGCGCATGAAATTATTCGGGAGTTTGGTAGGATGGATGTGATCGGTAAACTTCTTTTAAGATGGAATTCGTTTGTATATCATATTAATCCGAATCTCGTATTAGCCTCATGGAATAAGTATCATTCATTAAATCAAAAATTATCATTTTTCAAATCTGAATATGATACTATTCATTAAGTCAAAATCCATGAACTCATCAAAGGATTGATTTGGGTTTTTTTTCGTTTGGGCTTATCAATTAGTTTAGTCATACATAATATTTATGTACAAACAGGAGAGTTACCCAAAAAATATTAAATAGAATTCTCCTATATTACCCAAAAAGTAAATAGAGTATTGAAGAAAAAATTACTTTGAACTTTGTAGTTGATATGAACAATGAATCTTAGAATCAGCGGATGATCATATCTTTTATTTATGTTACAAAAAAAACCAAAAATGAAAAAGGAGCGAACCAAATAGTATGAATATTTTATTAATAATGCCTCATTCCAATCCGAAACGGAGTTTTTTTTCTAAGTTTCAATATCCTTCTTCGACGTTACAACAAATCGCTGCGTTGACACCTTCAAAACATAGTGTCACTCTAATTGATGAACGATACAAAGATATCCCATTTTCCTCAGAATATGATCTTGTTGGCATCTCTGCATTAACCTATAATGTAAACAGAGGATATGAAATCGCGAAAAAATACAAGGACCTTGGTGTAGCTGTTGTTTTTGGAGGATATCATGCATCCTTGATGCCCGATGAAGTAAAAAATCATGCAGACAGTGTTGTAGTTGGTGAAGCAGAATTAACTTGGCCACAATTATTAATTGACTTTGAAAATGCAGAAATGAAAAAAATCTATACCAGTCCTCGCGTGGTAAAATCTGAAGAAATTATCTCTGCTCGACATGATATTGGTGTATTTACTCCGTTTTCTCAAGCAATTCAAGCAACCCGGGGCTGTCCTGTTGGTTGTGAATGGTGTGCGATGAATCGAGTTGAAGGAAAAAAATTTCGAGCTCGTCCTATTAATGAAGTAATTGAAGAGATGAAATCAATTGATGCAAAAACTATCTTTTTTGCTGATGCATCAATCACTATTAATCCAAAATACACTAAAGAATTATTCAAAGAAATGAAAAAATTGAATAAGAAATTCGAGTGTTTTGGAAATATAAATGTGGTTGCTAAAGATGAAGAATTCTTGCAATTAGCAAAAGACGCAGGCGTGACCAAATGGTATCTTGGTATTGAATCAATTTCACAAGAAAACATTAACCAAGCTGGTAAATCCACAAATAAAGTTTCAGATTATAAAAAAGCAGTGCAAAACATCAAAAAAGATGGCATGGATGTCACCGGTTTTTTTATCTTTGGATTAGACGGTGATACACCTGCGACATTTGATAGTACCTTAGAAGCAATGAATCACCTTGGATTGGATGAAGCATCATTTAGTATTCTTACTCCATATCCTGGTACTCCATTGTTTACTCGAATGGAAAAGGAAGGACGAATCACTAATTATAATTGGAATGATTATGATGAAGGTAAGGTTAATTACACGCCTAAACATATGACAAAGGATGAATTATTAGAAGGAATTAGACGGATTTCGTTAGAATTTTATTCAGTGAATAATTGTTTACGGCGAAGTGTGCATGATGGAACCATGAATCCAATTAAGATTCTTACTCGTTTTATTGCTAATATGAGCATCCGATCATTTTATATTAATGAAAAATTTCCAAAATCATAATAACGGTGAAAAATTGATTAGATGATATCATGAAAATATTATTTGTTTTTCCAAAAATCAGACATGGATCAAGTACCTATAGTGATCCAGGCGCATGGAAAATTGTTTTTGGATACCCTATTATCACACTTCCTCATCTTGCAGCAATTACTCCTGATAAACATGAGGTTAAGATTGTTAATGAGAATTATGATACGCTTGATTATGATGAGGATGCTGATATCATTGGTATCACTACATATACCATGACTGCTCCTCGGGCGTATAAGATTGCTGATGAATTCCGTCGTCGTGGAAAAACCGTGGTAATGGGAGGATATCATGTAACTGCTCTTTCTGAAGAAGCACTTGAACATGCGGATTGTGTGGTGCAAGGCCTTGCTGAAGTAACTTGGACAAAGGTCCTTGAAGATTTTGAAAAGGGAAAATTAAAAAGAATTTATGAGAGAGATCATGAGTTTGATATTTCAAAAGTTCCTCCGCTTCGAAGAGATCTTATTACGCATAATCCCTTTTTAGGAGCGATTCAAACCACGAAAGGTTGCCCTCATACTTGTGAATTTTGTGCGATTAGTAGTTTTTGTGGACATATGGTGAAACAACGTCCTATTAAGGATGTGGTTGAAGAAATCAAAAAGATGCCGAATAAAATCTTTGTCATTCATGATCCTCATCTTACGCTTAACAAAAAATATGCTAAAGAACTGTTTAAAGAACTAATCCGGCAGAAAGTCCATAAACAATGGGTGGCAAATGGTACAACAGATGTTCTTGCAACAGCTGATGATACATTTTTAGATTTGGCTCGAAAAGCAGGATGCGTGGAATGGTTTGTTGGGTTTGAATCTGTGAATCAAGCAGCACTAATTGAAACACATAAAACTCATAATAAAGTTGAAAATTTTAGTAAACTGATTGATAGATTGCATAATTATAATATGGCCGTGCAAGGAGGAATCATCTTTGGATTCGATCATGATACTCCAGATGTATTTGATACTACCTTAGAAACCATTAATCAGTGGAATATGGATGTATTAGAAATTAACATTTTAACACCATATCCCGGAACGAAATTATTTGAAAAATTAGATAAAGCCGGCCGGATTTTTACAAAAGATTGGACACATTACAATCAGGTAGAAGTAGTTTTTGAACCGAAAAACATGACCGCTGAAGAACTAATGCATGGTGCAAGAAAAGTAGCTAAAGAATTTTATTCAATTGATAAAATTATTAAACGTGGAACTCGTACGATTACTACCGTGAAAGGAATTGGTCGATTCAAACCAGCTCTTTCGAATTTTGCTTTTAGAAAATATTACAAACGTGATTTTAATTTTTAAGGACGTGGTTTATGATGCTTGGTTCCTTTGACAAAATAGCGTTTCTTTATGATTGGGTTGAACAACGAATACTTAAAGATCATCAAGGATCAGTTCATATTCTTCAAACGTATCTTGACGTAGAAAAAGATGATATAATCATTGACCTTGGCGGAGGAACTGGATATGTTGCGCGTTACCTTGCAACACAAGCAAAACAGGTTTTGTTAATAGATCCATCAAAAAATCTTTTATCAAAAGGAAAAAAATCCCCGGTTCATCCAGTGCGAGGTTCAGCTACAAAAATTCCTTGCAATAGCAGTTCAGTTTCCATTATTGTGTTAATCAGCGTTCTTCATCATATACCCAAAACATATCATGAGCAAGTTCTATCTGAATGTAAACGGGTCCTTGATAAACATGGAGTGTTATGTATCATTGAAGCAATACCACCTGAATCATTGTTGCAAAAATTGTTTATTCATATTGAACATGTTCTTGTCGGAAAAACCTTTCATCGTCATCCTAACGAATTAAGAAATGAAGTGAAAAAAACTGGTTTTCAATCAGTTGAAGCCATTTTTCCAAAAGATCACGATTGGAAATATGTGATAAAAGCAATTGATTAATTTTTAGTTTCATCTACGATTAATGAGAATTTTCGTGTTTTTTCATCAGGACGTAATGAATCATATTCATTAATCGTATAAGTGACATTGGAAAAATGTTTATCCTGAAGTATTTTATCTAATTTCATTTTGATTTCATCTAACACTCTTTTTTTATCCTCACTTTTGATAACCGCTCTGAATTCAAAAGAGGTTTTACTAGTTATTGCAATTTGTAGTTTATCTAGCCCTTTCACGTAAAAATCAGTAAAAATCAAGGGATGAATAAAATCCATTTTTCCATGTTTATTTTCAAACCAAATCACAAATTCAGCTCGGCCAACAACCGTATCAATTAAGGTGAATGGTAACTGTTTTTTCTTATCTTTTTTCGGAGTGATGAAATCATCGATTCGATATCTAATAAGCGGTTCGACTTTATTGATCAAATTCGTTATTAAAATATGATCCTTTTTTATTTCAACAAGACAAATATCATCACGAAGATAGATTCCATCATATTCTTTTTTACCAAATCCTAAAACGTAGCATTCTGCAAAACTATACAGATTAGACATTGGTGCCTGAAACACGTTTTCAATAAATGTTTTATCTTTTTGATTAAGTCCTTCACCACAATTTGTAAGAATCTTTGGATCGATAGATAATTCATTTTCTCTCTGTTTTTGTGCAAGTACTTTTAATGCATTGAAATATCCACCGAGGATGTCTGGTTGAAATTCATTTAATCGTTTAATGATCTCATCCAATGGATCGTTAACATCAATGATTAAGGGATCACAAAAAAAACGAGTTACTCCATTGGTACACCAGGAAATAAAACTTGCACCCGTAAAATGACCTCCAACTGCTCCAATAAAAACAGATTTATGTTTTCTAAAATTAAAATCGAAAACACTTGTAATATATGGATACAAGGCATCCCATTCTTTTTTTGAATACACAAAAATACCGAGTTGTCCTGAAGACCCTGAGGTATGAAGGATATGATACTTGTTTTTGAATAAATCGTTAGTATGAGTACTTTTATCTAAGAAATCTAGAACATCTTCTTTTGTAATATCATCCGTGGTCAGTACATCATTAAAATGTTCCATAATCATTTCCTTGTCAACAGAAGGAATTTTTTCCAAATCAATAGTATGTAAATCTTTTCTTGAGATACCATTTTTGGTATACAATTCATGATAAAACGTTGAGTGATCAAAAGCATATAGTAATTGTTTTCTTACTTTTTTTTCTTGTATTTTTAAGATATGATCTCGCGAGTAGTGTTCTCGAATTTTTGATAGTAAAAAACTTTTGGCTAAGGTAAAGGTACTCATCATTAGTCACTTTTGAACTGTTGCTCAAACAAAGTTAAATATACTTATCTTATAAAGATATTCTTAAAAACATAGTATTGAACATCATCTGGGTGAACACGTATGACTCCATTTTCAAATCTTTCCTTTATGGTTCGTTTAGCAAAAATGTATCTTTCTGATGTAAATCGGTTGTGGAATTTAAACGAACAACAATTGAAAAAGTACCAAGATACTCAATTTCGACGTATTGTCAATTATGCATATACGGTTCCAATGTATTATGAAAAATACAAAAAACATGGTGTCCATCCACGGGATATTCAGGGTGTTGATGATATTGATAAACTTCCATTTATTACAAAAAATGATTTACGAAATAATTATCCACATGGAATCATTCCAAAAAATCTTGATTCAAGTAATAGTTACATGGTTTCAACATCGGGATCCACAGGAAAACCAGTGTTTGTGATTATTGATCGTTTCTCTGCGCTAAAAAGTTTACTTGGTTTTGTAAGAGCGTTAAAAGCATATGGTGGAAATTGGCGGAAATCAAAAGTTGTTTTAATCATTGATACTGAGCCAGGTAGTGCTGAAAATGCTTTTTTTATCGAAAAAATTCCGGTTGTCAGCCGATTGTTCAAAATGGAGAATATCAAATATCTTCATTTAGGGGAGAAACCAAAAAAAATCATGAGAATACTTAATGATTTTCAACCTGATTATTTAGGTTCAGATCCTAACATGCTCCGCCAACTTGCTTATTTAAAAGAAAATGGTCAGGGTAAACAAGTGAATCCAGATTATATTTTATCTAGCGGATCGATGCTTGATGGGTATACGAAACAATATGTTGAACAAGTTTATAATCGAAGAGTGCTAGATGCATATGGTACTACAGAAGGTGGACCACTGAGTTTTGAGTGTATTGAAGGGGATTATCATATTCATTCTGATTTTGTAAAAATAGAATTTTTAAATGAAGAAGATCAACCCGTTCCCTTGAATACTCCAGGTCATACGGTTATCACTAAACTTTATGGTGCTGGTACTCCTATTATTAGATACAGAGGTATTGATGATATTGCTACTCCAATTAAAAAGAAAACAAGTTGTGGTATCACCTCAGATATGATTAAAAAAATCGAGGGGCGGGCTTCAGAACTTATTTATTTACCCAATGGAAAAACACTTTCACCATTAGCAGTAACTGGTATTCCTGCAAAAACCATGGAATATTTTAATTCATATAAGATTAAACATTTTCAAATCGTTCAACATCAATTAGATGATATTGAAATCAAAGTAGTTATTGATGAAAAGAAGGATCCTGAAATTACTTCAGAAAAAATTATTGCTGAACTTAAAAAACGATTTGAGGCTAAGATTGGTCCTGAAGTTTCAATAACTGTTACCCGGAAAGATGAAATTAAAAACGAAACACAGACTCATTTTTCAAAAGTGATTGTATCTAGATTACCTAAAAGGTGAACTACTAGACCAAAAAAATTACTTTTTTTTACTTCCTTTCCAATAAATAAGAATCTAATAAACCCCAACTATGCGATCGGATTTTATTTTTAATTGTAAAAAGTGATGATAAATCAAATGAAGTGTTATCAATTAATGCGTTATCATTTTGAGGGACAACACGTAAAATGACCGGAATATGTTCAGGAAGAGATTGGGATAGAGAATCTATTATTTCTTTTTGACTTCTCATCCCATATAAAATAAAAATAGCATCAAATTCTTCAAACGGAAAATGAATACCATCTCCAGATTTAACCGTGATTTTATTATCTAACTGCATCCTTTTAATCAACGTTTCAGATTTTTTAATTGCATGTGTATCAATATCAATGCAGACTATGTGTGCATTGCTTTTTTTAGCGATAAGAATCGGTGTTGCCGGGATGGAACCAGATCCAACAACTAAGATTTTCTGTAATTGATATTTCTTGAGTAATCGTAGTTCATTATCAACCATTTCTTGATACATATTAATATAAAACGTAGATGCATCCTCAAAAGCAAATGCTATTTTTTCAAAAAAAACAAAAGCAATATCCATGGTTCTTTTGAAGGAGCCGGGTTTAATGTGATCTCCAATTGTTGAAAAAATAAGATTCTTTAGGATGTCTAGTATTTTTTTTATCATGGCATTTCACAAATTAAGATTCAGTAAGATTTGTTTTTTCAAGCCATTCTTTTACTTGTTTCATTCCGTCTTCATAAGTTATCTTTGGTGAATAGTCTAAGATTTTTCTCGCTTTATCAATTGATACTTTTTTAGTATTTGTAAATGTTTCAACTGCTTGAGGTGTTACCCATGGATTTATACCAAAAATTTTATGCAGTACCATCATAATTTTTCCAATGAATAACGCTGTTGATTTGGATAAGTTTTTCTTTATTGGATCTTCATCAATCATTTTGGCTAGTTCATTGAGATACTCTCCCCATGTAACTGAATAATCGCCATCAGTAACCTCAATTGATTTACCAACAACATCATCTTTTTCTGCTGCAGCGATAAGAGCATCAAGTAAATTATCAATGTAGGTATGTAGAAATATTCCTGAACCATGGTCAATGAGTGCAATACGATCTTTTTTAATTGATTGAACCGGGCGAACTACCCAGGTTGTTGCTCCCGGTCCATACACATTACCTGGTCGTATCACCACCTCAGGAAAACCATTTTTTTTATACTGTTCATGTAAATATGTTTCAGCTATTGTTTTGGTTTTGTTATAATAATTTGATGCGGTAACTTTTTCATAAGGAATGTGACTTAGGAAAACAAATCGATTTATAGATTGATTGCAGAGTTTTACCAGATTTTTTGTTCCATCTACATTAATTTCATAAAATAGTTTCTTTGGTCCGTAATCTTTAACAAAAGCAGCACAATGAAACACAACATCAACTGTTTTACAGGCTTTTTTTAATTTTTCCTTTGGATGAACAATATCATCAGTGATATAGGTTGCCTTTGGATGTTTTTTAGGTGGAGCGTGCTTGTGGATTAATCCAATGACCTGATGAGTTTCATTACAAAGCCGGTGAACTAACGCATTGCCAATGAATCCTGAAGATCCAGTAACTAAACATTTCATGAGAGTTTTCCATCCTGAAATTCATATCGTGATCGTAAACTAATTTGGAACAAACTAGTCAAAATCAATGCGGTAAGATAAATACCTATTCCAAGAATAATGGTGGTCGATCCGATGATAAATGCAGAAGCTAAGGTGATTCGTTCTATGACAAAGAATTCATGGTATTTTAACGCTTTTTTTCTTGAATATGATTTAAGAGACCAAAAGAAGAAGATGTAAAAAGAGAGAAGAATGATGACATCGATAAGAATAAGATAGTAGTAATAGTTAGTAACAAAATCATATTGTAATGGAATAATAAATGCTATTGGAAACCAGATGCAAGTGAGAAGTATGGATAGGGCAATTGATTTTTTAATTCCGTATTTAACTGGTATGGTTTGATATCCTCCTTTTTTATCTCCTTCCATATCTCGTATTGCACCTACAAGATTACTATTTACATCATGAAAAAGAAATACCGGAGTGAGAAGCAAAATATACATAGGAATTGCTTCTAAAGACAAAGGAGAAGTAAATACGCCATATAGATATGCTGCAACAGTGACTATTCCTCGGTTAATGTGACCGAGGAATCCCCTTGATTTTGCTATTGATGTATATGTTAATACAAGGAGTGCAACGATAAAAACAAGGCTGAAATTTCTGATGCCAAGATACCATGAAAAAAAAGTACCAACTATTGCATAGATTGATCCAACAAGGATTGCTTCATATGGTTTAATTCGTCCGGACGGAATCGGTCGATGCGGTTTTTCGATTTTATCTAAGTTTCGATCGAGGAAGTCTGAAAGGTATAATCCAGCAATCCATCCCATGATTGGAACGATTAATGAAAGAATGGCTACATCAATTGGAGGTAATTGCCCCCAGCTTAAACAAGCACCAGCAAAGCTAACAAGTCCGCACCAGATCACCGTGTATGGTCTCATGGTTTCCAGATGAGCGAAAAGTTTTGTTTTAATTGGAATATTATTAGATTGGGTGGACACGGAAGTATCTCCTTTTTTGGTGAATACAGTTTATCTAATTTAAAGATTCTAGTTATTTTTTAGGATTTTAAATGTTAGGTTAAAAAGGATAAAGTGTTTATATGCATTGATTGTATACAAGGTTAAATACTTTGTATTATTGATGGAATGGTGTTTGAAAACGATGAAAAAAATTATGGTTGTTGATAATGAACCTGATATTGTTGATTTGACTCGTACGGTTCTTGAAATTGGTGGATATGAAGTAGTTCCCGCGTATAGTGGTGAAGAGTGTCTTGATAAGATTGAAAATACTGATGTTGATTTAGTGTTACTTGACATTATGATGCCTGGGATGAGTGGTTGGGATGTGTTTAATCGAATTAAAAAGAGTCATGATGATTTAAAGGTAGCGTTTATGAGTGTGCTTGAAATTTCTGAAAAACGAAAAGAAACGCTGTTAAGTGAAGGATTGTCTGATTATATTTTAAAACCATTTGATAAGGATACTTTATTAAATACTGTTGATCGGATCTTACAGGATTAATTTTGGTTTACTGTTTTTTTTTATTTTTTTCATAATTATTTTTTGATTTATTTTTATGATTTAATATTTGAATAAATGAAAGAGTTGATAAATGAGAGATTGCTTCTTGGATTTGCCTTAAAGTGGGGAGGCAGCGAGATTATGATTTGTAAAGCGTGGGAACTTCGAACGTATAACTTGGAAGATTTACTTCTGAGCAAATATTTATGAATGTAGCTGATGAAATATGGTTTGCTACGTTCAATAAAATCCCTTCTTTTTTTCTTTGTATATTCAGTTGAATATGTAGGTTTAATAAAAGAAAAATAATAGAATTTACTTTTTGATGATAATTATCCAAATAGTATTAGTTGTTGGTCTAAGAAATGTTGATTATTAACTTTTTTAGTTTCCAATTACTTTCTGGATGAAGCCTCATATCATCATTTAATTTTAAAAAGCATAAATAGGAAAAACATATTGGCATATTTTGTTATGGATCTTATCGAAATACTTACGCAATCCTATCAGGATCCTATTATTTATTCACTCCTGTTCTTTATTTATACAATTTTAGCTGCTGTAATCCTTCCCATACCTGTTGAAATAGGATTATTTAATCCTAATGTACATCCAATCATTCTCATTTCTATCTTAGCAATTGGCAAAGGTGTTGGTGCAGGAATTGTTTTTATTATCGGTGCCAAAATTCGATCATTACTAAAAAGAATGAATTCTTCAAGTGCAGTAACAAAAAAGATTCTTTATTACTGTGAAAAGTTTGTGATTAAATATGGAAATATTGGATTGTTTATCGTTATGAGCATACCGTTAATGATTGATTCAGTTTCCCTTTATCTTTTTTCGTTATTAAATCCAAAAGAAGAATCCGGAAAATATGCATTAGCGCAACGGCGTTTTATTATGATTAATATTGGAGCTGGAGTTGTAAGGGGAAGTATTATTATGATTGTTTTTTGGTTGTTTCAAGTAAGATTAGTTAGTTGATTTTGTATTTCATTCGAATTACATCATCTTTTAAAAAAAAGAATAAAATACATTATCAGTGAAATAAAGTAAAAGCCCCCGGACCATATATTGTTCAATTTGTTACGTTTCTAAGGAGAAATCTCACCTTAAAAGCTGACTGAGGACTATGAAATTTGGGGTAAAAGCCCTCGGTGTTCAAATCCCGTCCCCTGCATCAAATTTTATATTAAATGCAAAATTCTCCGTTTCTTTTTTAAACTAAAAACCTTTAATGATTATATTGTTTATAAATGCAAAAAAATAGAAAATTTGTAGATCTAATTGAAAAATTTTTTCCCTATAGATCTAAACTTGCGAAAGTAACTAAAATACCAATATTAAATTCGATTGTAAAAAAAATGCTTTTTGAAAAAACTAACCTGACAATCCTACCAAAAGATAAAATTGTTGAAATTAATCTAAATAAAAAAGTTCCAGTTCCTGAAAGCATTGTTCTTCCATCAAAAATAGTTGAACATTTCATTAAAAAATCTAGTTATCGATTTATTATGAATTTTTGTATCTGTAGAGAATCAATGGATTGTAAGAATTATCCAAAAGATTTGGGATGCTTATTTTTAGGAGAAGCAGCAAAAGGTATCAATAAAGAATTTGGATACGAAGCAACCAAAGAAGATGCTTTAAAACATGTTGAAAAATGTAGAGATTTAGGGCTCATACATTTAGTTGGTAGGGATGTAATAGATGAACAATGGTTAGGTGTTTATCCTGGTGAAAAACTCATGGTAGTATGTAATTGCTGTAATTGCTGTTGTTTGTGGCGCATCTTACCAGATATGGATAAAGATATGGGGCTAGTTGTAAAAAAGATGCCCGGTGTAGAACTAGAGGTTACAGATGAATGTACGGGATGTGGTAAATGCAAAGATATTTGTTTTGTAAAAGCAATAAAAATAGAAGATGGAGTAGCTAAGATAAGCAGTGAATGTAGAGGATGCGGAAGATGTGCAGAAATATGCCCAAATCAAGCAATCGAACTAAAAATTAACAACAAGGATTTCATTGAAAATACAATAAAAAGAATAAATTCATCTGTTGATGTTACCTAAAAACTTTTCAAAGAAAATATTATTCATTCTTAAAAGAGGTAGGAGTTTTTTATGAAATATGATACTATTATTATTGGTGCAGGATTTACAGGCATGGCCGCAGCTGCGTTATTGTCAAAAAAACAAAACGTTTTGGTCGTTGATAAAAATATTTATTACGGTGGACGATCAGCAACTCTTACACCTAAAAAGTATGGTTGGGCTGATGTAGATGATTACTATCTTGATTTTGGACACCATTTATTTCCCAGTGGTAACTATCTTGATTTTGTGATAAAACATACTGGAGCTGATAAATATTGTGATATAGAACTTATTAACATGCCTATGTTTTATCGTTATAAAGATTTTCATAAACCTCCAACAAATCTTTTAGAAAAACTTACGGCATATCCATTTATGCCATTTAGTTCAAAACTCAGAATCAATAAACTTTTAAAATATGCAGAAAAAACAAGTTTTAATGAAATAAAAGACAAATGGCTTTACCACTCTATAGATGAACTTTATGATCATTTTAATTTTGATGAATATGCACGTGAAATATTTACAGATGGATTTGTAGCAGGTTACCAAACCGTTACAGAAACAGATAAATTATCAGGTGGAGACCTATTATTTTGTATGAAAGCCTTTCAAAGAGGAATAAAAAAGTATAAAACACCTTTGTTTGCCTCAAGAGGAGGAGTTGTAAATATAATTAAAGCATTTTCTAAAATTGTTGAAAAAAATAATGGTAAAATAATGCTTGGTAAAAAAGTTAAAAAAATAATCGTAGAAAAAAACCAGATGAAAGGAATAACTCTTGAAGATAATAAAATAATATATGCAAAAAATGCAATCTATGCTGCACCAGTATATGGTCTATTAAATATAGTTAAAAATGATCTTCCAGATAAATACATTAAAAGACTTAATGCTGCTAAAAAAGAATCTACTAATCTATTTTTAGTAATGGGTGGAAGTAAAAAACCGCTTTTGGATAAACCAATTGGTACATGGATTATGATCCCTAAAACTGAGACAAAGCATGTTGATTCATATTATTTAGTATATGAATTTGATCAAAAATTGAAACAAGCACCAAATGGCCACTTTCTATTAAATTTCGCAGTTGAAATTAAAGATATGAATGATTTAAAAAACCCAGAAGAGCTCGTTGAAAGAATGATAAAAGACCTGCAACCTATTTTTCCAGATTTTAATTTCAAAAAAGATTTCGAATGGCGTGTTCATCATTTTTTCCCAATAGTAGATGGATTGAGAAGAACTATTACATGGCATGGAAAAAATCGTTTTGGACCTAATACACCAATAAAAAACTTGTATGTTGCAGGAGATTCATGTTATGAGTTTAGCACAGGGGTTGATGGAGCAGTCAGCTCAGCCATATTCACAGTTGAAAAAATAACTGGAGAAGGACCCATATTTAGAAATGGATGAAAAAAGTTCAAAACACAATTTTTTACTATTAAAAACGTGTTCAAACCCCCTCTCCTGCATATTTTATAATATTTTAAATATAATACTATTTGAACTAGTATTTACTGGTAAATTATATCAAATAAAGTCATAGGATAATGTTTTATCACTTAATGATCATGATGTTGATGCTTAGCATAATTATTGATAGAAATATCTTAACCAATAATGCTCCAATCATCACAAATACCAAAACAAAAAGGTATTGATGGTGAAAATAATCCTTTTGCATTATAAAGCCGTATAAATTCTCCTGGATTCCTCGCAATAACCTCATTTTTCCAAATATAGAAAGGTTGACTTAAAACTTCAAGATCTACATAATCTTCTCCAGGTTCCAACTGTAAAATTTTAACATCAACATCGAATCCAAATGCAAAAATTAATCCTATCGGGAGATATTTTTTATCTTTTGGCATCGCAACTTCTAATGGGTCAGACCATTCGGATTCCTTACTATGTTCATCCTTTGCTTTTACTTTTATTTGATAATCATCCTTTGTTATCCAGGTGTGTTCTGCACTCACTTGTTCTCCTGAACTATGTGGTCCTATCCATCCACTATCTGTTTCATCACCCCAATCAAAGAGATAGTAAAGATCATCACCATCCGGATCGGTTGTAGATGTACTATATGAGTATTCTGTGTTGATTTTCCCAGATGTTTTTCCTGCAGGTGCATTTGGTTTTATTGGTGGAGTATTCCCAGATATTATTGTTACCGTGTCCGATGCCGGCGTTGTATCAGTGTTACCAACAGAATTAACCGCTCGAACAGTTATCGTATGAGTACCTAAAGAAAGTGGCCCTATGGTAAACGAAAAATCTTCAACCGCATTATCAAAGGTACCATCTAATGGATTTGCATTCAACCAGGGTCCCCCATCTATATTGTATTTTACTTGAGATATTATATTTATAGTTACATCATTTCCAGAATCCCATGGACTGGGATTAGTATTAGGATGTGGAATTACGGTTGCTATTCCTTCATATGTTAAAGTTTTTTCAGATGTTGGATCAGGGATATGAGCATCAATGTCGGTGTTTGGATTAGTATCAATAATATCAAGAATATTATCTCCATCTGTATCTCTCCATCCAATTTGTTTTTTGGTTCCATCTGACAAGCATAATGCATTAGTATCCATCAAACATCCTGAACCTTCTGTTTCCTTTTCATTTAGATACCCGCTGTACTCGATTTGATGATTATATTCTTCTGTTGCCCAGAAGATATGTCCTGTTTCGTGAGCAATGACTTTGTGCATATTGGTAATTCCCCATTGTCCATTATTGTAAGTAACAACACAAAAAGGCCCGCCGGTATATGCATAGGCATTATAATTATCTGCAAATGAACCCGGTGTTGAGGTATCTGTTGCAAAATCATTGGTACTATCGATAATGAAAACTGCAAACGCCCAATCTGTGCCCTTACGTTGTCGTAAGTCATTGATAAATGATCTGACTCGTTGCATCCAATCGCCAGATGAGAATCCTAAATACGCCATAGCCTCTTTTACCCACAATTGTTCATAGGTATTATCTGTGATCGCAGATTGATGAATTATTGGTTCATAACTTGTTGGAATATTGGTATGCCATTCAATGTTCATGTCAACTTGTGCATGTGGATTTTGTGATTCCCACCATTGTGTTAATGCATAAGCAAATTCTGTTTGGACATTAAGTTCTTCTACAGGAGTCCAAAGTTCTGTATCCGGATCAATAGCTCCATTGCTTTCTAAAAAAATTCCTGCTACTGCGATGCTGCCAATCATATATTCACTTGTTTCATAAAAACCTGGTTCTGGGCTTGTTATAGTTGATTGTCGGATACGTTCACTATCTGGTGGAATCAAAGCATCATTTTTCATTGGAAACATGTAACTCATATCTTTTGGAGGATTATTTGTTTCCCCAATACCACCTGGAATAATGGTTAAGCTTAGATTTGTTATTATAAAAATGATGATTAATTTTTTTTTCATTATGGTACCCCATCAATATACATAATTTTCCATAATTTAAACTTTTTGCTTTTAATTTTGCTATATTTAATTTTTATGTAATATATGTTTTATATATAATTTTTATTAGTCATCATTTTTTCACTCATATATCTTTATTATGTTTTTGTTTTTTTGTATTTTATAACTATGTGAAAAAATGATGGGGTACCATCAACTCTTATAATACTACATTATATGAAATTATATGAACAGAAAAAAATAGAAATCGCCTTGCCTAAATTGTCATGTAATTCTCTAAATTAAACAACAAAAACATCATTATCATAAACCTATAACCTACTTTTTCAAAGGTCTCGGACTTTTTATCAAAAACAGGGTGTAACAAAACTCAGAATCGCTTAAAATGAAAATTTCGCCATATTTGCCCATTTTTAGTGATTTATGCCTTTGTATGTAGTAAAATATGCCTTATTTTTTGCTATATATGGTATCAAAATAAGCCATAGTATACCCTTCACAAAAATTTCTATAATGAGAAGAGGATGAATTTATGGGAAACAATGGGCCTTAAAATCAATATTGAGTATCTTCATGATATTAAATGATAATATGAAGAAAAGCCCTGTGACTATTTACAGTAACCACCATAATAACGATCTCCATAACTACCAAAATCCTTCCCACATATATTGGAAAATGTTACATAACAGGTATATACTATTACTGCACCCTATTCATACTAATACTATTCATAATCACCATATTAACAGCAGGTACCTTATTCAGTATCCTTTAACTCCATGCCATATTAATTGATGGCGCCGAATCAGATTCGTCATTATTATGGTTCATCACCTTGTCATAAAACCGCTTTAAAATCTTCTGAGACACATGTAAATCTTCGATATATGCTCGTATAATGGATATTACAATAATTGGCCATGCAAAAGAACCTAATATTGTTCCAATAATGAGTTCAAATAAACTTGGGTTACCATAGGGGTTATTAGCTAATGTCAAAAACCATGCAAATGGCAAAAAAGCAAAATATCCAACAATATAAATCAAAAATAAGACATTTATAAAAGACTTGATAAAATTGATATTCTTAATATTCAAAGAATTGAGATTATTTAAAAGATTATTTTCTTGAAATTTATCTCTTATCTCATCTCTTATTTCATGTGTTTGTATTGCATTTATACAGGGTGCCATTAGAAGCAAAAAACAAGATAGAATAATTCCAAATCGAAGTATTCTTTTCATATGAATCCCTCTATATTAAATAAAAGAGGATACATATAAAAATGTATCTTTTATGCCTGGACAGTAGAATTATCTGAATCATATTTCTTAGTATTTAGACTCATCACTTTATCATAAATCCGTTTTAAATCCTCAGGTGATTGTGCATTGTAATGCATCAAATCAACATCGATTTTTTGGAATTACTAAATCGATTGAATACATACGATGACAAATCAAATATTTTTAAAGAGAACCTACATTCCGCACTTTTCTAAGAAAATTATTCAATTGAAATTATCAAAAAGCATCTACATTTCTTAGGAGAAATTCCTTTTTGCAAGCCGACGGAGGGGCTCGAACCCTCGACCTGCTGATTACGAATCAGCCGCTCTACCAGCTAAGCCACGTCGGCAACATCTTATTTTAAGCCTTGGAATTACTCCCCCATATTAAAAACTGACTAATAACTTTAATTGCATAACATCTTTTTACTCATTCCCACTATCAAGTTGTGATATACTATGATTGCCGGAGTTGATGAAGCAGGAAGAGGACCAGTTATCGGACCAATGGTAATTGCTGGGGTTCAAGCAAAGGATCAAAACATATTTAGACAAATACAAGTAAAAGATTCAAAAAAACTATCTAAAAAAAGAAGAACGTTTCTTGCTGATCAGATCAAACAAATTGCAGCAAAAATCGAATTTCTGGTTATCAAAGCAAGTGATATCGATGATATGAGAAAAGTAATGACCATGAATGAAATCGAAGTTCATACTTTTATTAAAATTATTAAAAAACTCAAACCAGATCAATGCTTTGTAGATGCAGCAGATGTAAATAGCAATCGTTTTGGATCAAATATTTCAGCACAATTACCAAAAAGAATAGAAGTTATCTCAAAGCACAAAGCTGATGATATCTATCCAATTGTAAGTGCTGCATCGATTATTGCAAAAACAATTCGAGATAAAGAAGTTGAAAAAATTGCTCAAAAACTTGAAAAAAAAATTAGTCAACCACTAGGGAGTGGTTATCCTTCAGATCCAATTACTCAACAGTTTTTAGAGTCATGGGTAAAAAAATACAAAAAACTTCCACCAAATACTCGAAAATCCTGGAAAACAGCACAACGAATTTATGAACAACATACTCGAAAAACTCTTAATGATTTTTAAAAAAAGATGTTGAAAGGGCCTGAGGATAAACTAACTGGATTGGTGGTGTACATTTACACTCAGACCCATTACCAGTTTCAAAAACAAGCACAGCACCCATCATATTTAAAAGACTAGTGTCAAAATGTCATTTTGAAAAACTATCAATTTTTTTTGAATATAAAAAAATAAAAGATAAAAGGTTATGATGCGGCAAGAATGCGTTC